>CABTXO010000223.1 GCA_902488725.1 uncultured Bacteroidales bacterium | reverse complement strand
TTGTCCTTGATCTCTTCGATCACGCCGTAGATCCCGCCCACGGTGACCACCTTGTCACCCCGCTTGAGTTCGTTGCGGAACTTCTCCAGTTCCTTCTGCTGCTTGCGCTGCGGACGGATCATGAAGAGCCACATGATGGCGAACATACCGATGAGCAGCAGCCACATCATGCTGCCGCCGCCCAGCGCTCCCTGGGGAGCACCCGCACCGGCCGGAGCCGAAGCCTGAAGAATGATAGTCAGAAGATTCATTGCTGGAATGTGTTTAATGGATTGCAAATTTAATCAAATTTCTCCGTCTTGACAATGCTCCCCTCTTCGATCTGACGGCGGATCAGCTTGTCCAGGAGGCCGTTCACGAACGAGCTGCTTTTGGGGGTGCTGTAGAATTTGGAGATTTCCACATATTCATTGATCGTCACGCGCACGGGCATGTCCGGGAAGACCTTGGCTTCCGCAAGTCCCATGGCGATGAGGACCACGTCGGACGTGAAGAGGCGGTCCTTCTCCCACTGAGGCACGGACTCCGCGATCAGCCCTACCGACCGCTGAAAGCCCGCATAGGAGCCGCGCAACAGATGGAACACGAAGGCTTTGTCGCTGTCCAGCTGCTTGTCCTTCAGCATTTCGCTCCGGTAGAGCGGCGGCAGAGACCACCGCTTGCCACGGGCGAGATCCTTCAGCGTGTCGCAGCAGCAGGTAAGGGCGTAGGCAAGATCGTCGGTCCACCAGATCGACAGATCCTCCAGAATCCGGGCAAGTTCCTCGCTGTCGACGAATTCCGCTTCGAAGATCCGGATGAAGAGCTTCACGTCAGCGGCAAGCGACGGCTCCGGATCGGCCATGTAGGCAGCGTACCACTCCTTGGAACGGACCGAATCGTAGAGGTTGTGGAGAAAGACGTCGTATGGCTCCCAGGAAAGCTTGTTGCGTTCGACCGCCTTCCGGAAGTCGGGATCTTCGGCCAGGAGGCGGGCCAGTGCGTTGTCGGCGAATTTCCGGTTCGGGTTCCGCTCCTCCTCTGTCGGATTGAACTTCCGGGAAGCGTCCTCGATACGCACCGAAGCTTCTGCGGCGAGCGCCGGAATGACGGCGAGCATGAACAGGTACAAGGAACGGGTGGCCTCGCAGGAGATCTCGAGCTGGGACTCCGCCTCGGCGAGTGTCATGGATGGATTCTCCGCGTAGCTGAAGAGGATTTTGAAGGCCTTGATCCGCAGAATTCGTCTGTTGAGCATGATTTCAAACAATATTTACTGCAAAGATAGCACACAATTTCAGATTTTTCTTAAATTTGTCTCGTTACAAAAAATCTGTGCAAGATGTACAAAGACGATTCAGATCTGACGAACTACTCGGACCGCAATGCGGAAGACATTTATTCGAAGCCCGTGAGAGCCGGCAAGCGCACCTATTTTTTCGACGTGAAGTCGACGAAAGGAAACAATGACTACTACCTCACCATCACGGAGAGCAAGCGGCGGCTCGGGCAGGACGGAAGTTTCTCCTATGACAAGCACAAGATCTTCCTGTACAAGGAGGATTTCGACAAGTTCCAGGAAGGCCTGGCCGAAGTGGTCGCGTACATGCGCACGAATCTGCTGAAGGACCTCCCCGACCACACGGAGCCGCGCGAAAATGCGGACGCCCCCGCCACGGAGGACAAGTCCGCCGGAAATTCCTTCACGGACGTCAAATTCGAAGAGCTGTAGTTTCTCTCACCTGAATATGCAAGAGGCTGGCTTCCAGGTCCTTCCGGACACAGAAGCCAGCCTCTTCCCTTTCGCGGGACCGCAGATCAGTTCCGGATACGTTCGTAGGATGCCGGAACGAAATCCGAATGCAGGAGGTAATCGGCGCACATTTTCATGCTCTTCTTCCAGTCTCCGGTGCTGAAACTTTCGAGTTCGACCACGATGCCCTCGACACCGGCGGTCGGCGCGTTCTTGAAGATGGCGTCGAAACCGACCATGCCGCTCTCGCCGAGTTCGTAGTGGTCCTTGATGTGGAGCAGCCGGAACCGGCCGGGATATTTCTTGAAATATTCCCCCGGATAGGCATGGCCCATGACCGCCCAGTACACATCCATCTCGAAGAAGACGAATCGGGGATCCGTGTTCTCGAGCATGAAGTCATAGACGACCCGGTCTTCCACCTTTTTGAATTCGTGGGAGTGGTTGTGGTAGCCGAATTTGATGCCGGCTTCCGCGCACTTCCGCCCGACTGCGTTGAAGTAGTCGCACCAAGTCTTCAGGTCCTTCAGGTTGTCGGGAACCGGAAAACTGGGCTGGACAATGTACTTCGCACCGGCCGTCTTGTGACAGGCGATCGCCTGGTCCCACCACTTCATGGATTCCGTGAAGTCACCCGTCCTGAGCTCTTCGCTGGAAATGTTTTTTACGACATGGGTCGAAAGGCAGGTCAGGCCCGCTGCGTCGAGGTCGGACTTGAACCGTTCCGGCTTCACGCCGTACAGTTTCCCGTCCTTGTAGTTAGCCGGCTCAACGGAGGTGTAACCCATGTCGGCGAGGGCCTTCAGGGCTTCCACATGGTTCTTCGCATACAGTTCAGGACTGCCGATGACGTTGCGGATGCTGTACAGCTGGACGGAGATGTCCTTTTTTTGGGGCATGCTTCGGGCAGCCTGTTTGGAAACTCCGCAAGCGCAGGCCACCAGGGTGGCCAGCGCCAAGATTCCGAATTTCTTCATCAGTCAAGCACTTTCACGCGGATGTTGCGGTACCAGACATCGTTGCCGTGGTCCTGGTAGCCGATGTAGCCTTCGTGGTTCTCGCCGCCCAGGTTGTTGAGCAGTTCGAACGCGAGAGGCCACTTCTCACGGGAGAACTTGCTCGCCTGGAGCATCTCGGTCCACTTCGGGGTCCACAGATGGTACTCCAGCACGTTTTCGCCGTTCTGGTAGTGCACGACGGTTCCCTGATAGACCATGATTTCGCCGGTGTTCCATTCTCCGAAAGGATTCTGGTTTTGCGGAACCGCGGGAATCATGTCGTAGAGGGAAGCGCTCTGGCGGTTGCCGTCCTTGCCCAGCTTGGCGTCCGGGTGATTGGCGTTGTCCAGAATCTGGTACTCGGGGGAGGAGATGTAGATGGGTTCGTATTTCACGGAGCCGTCATCGTTCTTGGTGGTCACCTCGCGGGCGAGATAGAGCACGCCGGAGTTGCCGCCCTTGGAAATCTTCCAGTCGAACTTCAGGTCGAAATCCTTGAACTGGTGCGCGAAGATCACGTCTCCACCTTCCAGGCTCTGGGATTCACCGGCACCGGTGCCCGTGAATTTGAGGCAGCCGTCCTCGATGGTCCAGCGGGAAGGGAGCGTGTCCTTGCCGTAGCCGCGCCAGCCGTCGGTGCGGGAGCCGTCGAACAGGATGTAATAGCCGTCCTTGTCCTTCGGCAGCGTGGACAGGTCCACCTGGGGCCTGGTCACGACGGAATAGGTCGGAACGCCTTCCTTCACAAATTCCTGTGAGGTCGTTTCTCCGACATACTTCAACTCGGCGGGGGCCGCAGTTGCGGCTTCATCCACCTTCTTCTTGTTCTTGCTGGTGCAGGCGCTCAAGGCCGCCAAGAAGGCCAGGCCCGCTGCAATCCATAAAATCTTTTTCATGATGCTAAATGATTGATTGTGTTTGACTATTCAGGCATTTCCGGAAGCACGTAGCCTTCGCGGTACTGTCGCTTGATCAGGTTCGCTGCGAACTGGCGGGCGTTGACGGGATCCGTGTACTCGTTCTTGAAGGGCGG
>CABTXO010000222.1 GCA_902488725.1 uncultured Bacteroidales bacterium | reverse complement strand
GCGCAGCGGCACCCGGCACAGGGCTGTTTCCCGGCGTTCCCACCGGTATCAGCCGTTCGGCCAGGAACAGGGCACAGCTGGGATATCGCCCGTAAGCAGGAACGCAACCTGACCGGCGACTTGGGCGTGGTCTTCTACGACGAAGAAAATGACCGGCCGAGTCCGGCTTCTCCCTGCGGAGGGGCGAACTGGGTGGACGGAGACCGTCATGTGCTGCTCTGCGACCGCTACGACCTCTGGCGCATCGATCCTGCCACCGGCGATGCCGTGAACGTGACGAAAGGGGAAGGACGCGCACAGCATGTGCGTTTCCGTTTCCTGGACCCCGTCCCGACGCATTACACCGAGGCTGAACGCCGTCTCGGCATCCGCCGCACCCTGGCTGCGGACGAACGCATATTCCTCACATCCTTCCAGGAGGACGACAAGCGCAACGGCCTCGGCAGGGCCAGGATCGACCGGGCTGCCAAGCCGGTCTATTCGCTCGACACGATTTCCTACAGGGGCATCCGCAAGGCCTCCGAAGCCGGGACCCTCGTCTTCCAGAAGGGCAACTTCCGGCATCCCTACGACCTCTATCGGAGTGCGGATGGCGTGCGGCCGGCGGAAAAGCTGACTGCGATCAACCCGCAGCTGCAGGACTACCGCTGGGGACGGGCGGAACTGTTCTCCTGGAAGGCTTATGACGGTACACCCCTGAAGGGGCTGGTGTTCATCCCGGACGGCATCAAACCCGGCGAGAAACTCCCGGTGATGGTCTACTTCTACGAGAAATACTCCGAATCTCTCTACAATTTCTGGACACCCGCCCCGAGCCGCTCGATCGTGAACGTCCCGTTCTACTGCAGCCGCGGCTATGTGGTCTTCATCCCGGACATCGTCTACCAGGTCGGCCATCCCGGGCCGAGCGCCTACAACTGCATCTGTTCCGGTGCGGAAGCCCTCTGCGCAAAATACGATTTCGCGGACAAAAGCCGCATGGCGATCCAGGGCCAGAGCTGGGGCGGCTACCAGACCGCGTGGCTGGTGACCCGTACGAATATGTTCGCAGCGGCCGGAGCCGGCGCCCCCGTCTCGAACATGACGTCGGCCTACGGCGGCATCCGCTGGGAAAGCGGCATCAGCCGTGCCGGCCAGTACGAGCACGGACAGAGCCGCATCGGCAAGAGCCTCTGGGATGAAGGGGGACTCGATCTCTATCTGGAGAACTCTCCGATCTTCCAGGCCGACAAGGTGCAGACCCCGCTCCTGATCATGCACAACGACAACGACGGTGCCGTTCCATGGTACCAGGGCATTGAATATTTCTCCGGCCTGCGCCGCCTCGGCAAGCCGGTCTGGATGCTGGAGTACAACAAGGAAGCCCACAACCTCGTGGAGCGGCGCAACTGCAAGGACCTGTCCGTGCGCCTCCAGCAGTTCTTCGACCACTACCTCCAGGGGGCTCCGATGCCGGCCTGGATGAAGACGGGCGTGCCCGCCGACCGGAAAGGGGAGTACTCCGGCTTCGAACCTGCAAAATAGGTTGCAGTTTGAACGTTTTATTTTGCATATCTGCCGGGAATGCCATATCTTTATCTTTGAATCTGAACTATGGGAGTGAACCCATACAAGACAAACTCTTTAATATTTTATAAAATGGTTTACAAAATCGTTGACATTCAAGGTATAGGCGAGGCTTATGCTGCGAAAATGATTGCGGCGGGTGTCGCCACGGTCGATCAGCTGCTGGAAAAGGGCAAGGACGCAAAGGGCCGCAAGGCGCTTGCGGAGGCCACGGGTCTTCCCGAGAAGAACATTCTGACCTGGGTCAACCATGCGGACCTGTTCCGGATCAACGGCGTGGGTCCCCAATTCTCCGAACTGCTGGAGGCTTCCGGTGTCGACACCGTGAAGGAACTGGCGATGCGCAAGGCCGAGAACCTCGTCTCCAAGATGGAGGAAGTCAATGCCCGCAAGCATCTCACCAAGGTCGTCCCGACCGTGGAGCAGGTCAAGAAGATGATCGAACAGGCCAAGACGATGCCCGGCATGGTCACCTACTAGCCGAATCCGCAGCCCGTCCGGCTGCAGGCGGAAAGCCGACCCCTGCCCCAGCCCGAGTTCCTCGAACATGCGGCGGTAGGGGCCGGTTTTTTTGTCGAGTGCGAGCGGATAGGCCCGGGACGAGGAAGGCAGCCGGTACAACCGCAAGGAGCGGCTTTCCTTCGGCCGGGCGCCCGGCAGGGTGAAGTCCGAATAAGATCCGACGGCCGGCTCCGGGCAGGAAAAGGTCTCCGTGAACACCCGGGTGGCCTTTCCGCCGGTCGTCACGACGGCCTTGCAGCGGGGGATCCGGCGCAGCAGGGCCGGGATGTCGGTCGGCTCCACGACCTCCAGAAACTGGTCGGCTGCGTTGTCCTTCAGCCGACGGACTGCCACCGCGGTGTCGTACATCGCGATCCCTTTCCCCTTGCAGAAGGACACGATTTCTGGCAGCCGGAAGCGTTTGGCTGCCGTGTCCACGAAGTGATCCTTGTCTGCGAAGAACACGAGACCGAAGATCCGCCACATGTCGTTGCGGTAATTCGGATAGTAGAAAGGCATGCACCAGCGCTTCGGCTGGGGCGGAAAACTGCCCATGAGGAGCACCACGGCATTTTCGGGCAGGAACGGTTCGAAGGGATGCCGTTCGACCTTGTCCGGGAAGTTGTTCGTCTGGATATTCATTTGTGCAAATTTAGATACTTTTGCGTATATTTGTTTTCTTGAAAATGCACCTTGGAATGAAGCATCATCTTGCCATCTTGCTGGTCGTTGCTTCGGGATTCTGCCTGGCTTCCTGCACGCCTGCGCTGAAGCGTCCCGAGGCACCGGACTATGCCCTGCAATACACGGTCGGGGGTGTTTCTTTCGACATGGTCAACATCCCTTCCGGGCATTTTTCCATGGGGCTGTCCGCCGACAACCGGCGAGTCGTCGAGAACGGGACGGTCCAGGAAGTCGCCCTCGACGGCTTCGTAATCAGTGCGAAGCCGGTCAACCAGGCCCTCTGGACGGCCGTGATGGGCAAAAATCCCAGTGCGAAACAGAATCCGGAGCTACCGGTCGACTTCGTTTCGTGGAACGATGTCTGCAAGTTCATCGCCAGGCTCAACAAGCAGACCGGCAAGGTCTTCCTGCTCCCGACCGAGGCACAGTGGGAATATGCCGGAAAAACGCTCCGCTGGAGCGGCTTCTCCATTCTGGAAGAATGGTGTCTGGATTCCTATTCGGCGGTGGCCGCCGGCGAGACCCGGAACGACTATTTCGATCCGCTCAAATTGATGGTCAATCCGCAAGGACCGTCGGAAAGCGATCTGAAGTTGACCCGCACCGTGCTCACGCGCGCCTCGCTGGACCGCCACACGCGGAAGTTCATGCTGGGCTTCCGGCTGGTGCAGCCCACCGGGGACACGCTTTCCACACAGCTGCTGGAAGCGCTGGACGGAACTGTCCGGGACCGGGAAAAGGTGGATGCCTCCGACGGGGGCGCCGAATCCTTCGAAGTGAAGGGCGTGCCGTTCAAACTGGTCAAGGTGGCCGGCGGCACCTTCGAAATGGGTTTTACAAAGTTTGACACGCCCCACGGCGGCGCCATGAAAGTTCCGGACAACGAACTGCCCGCCCATTCCGTGACCGTGGACGATTTTGCGATCGGCGAAACGGAGGTCACCGCCGGACTCTGGGCGGCCGTGATGGGGACTCTGCCTTATTTGAACGACAAGGATGCTTTGCAGCAACCGGTCGGGAACGTGTCCTGGTACGACT
>CABTXO010000221.1 GCA_902488725.1 uncultured Bacteroidales bacterium | reverse complement strand
CCCCGTTCCCGGGAGGAAGCCGTCCGGATGCTGGAAGAACTGTCCGGCCGGGAGCACCAGGTAACCACCGCCGTCACGCTCCGGGACGTCCGCCGCGAAATCACCTTTACGGACACCTCCAACGTATTTTTCAAGGAATTGACTCCGGAAGAGATCGGCTATTATGTCGACACTTTCCGGCCTTACGACAAAGCGGGAGCCTACGGCATCCAGGAATGGATCGGCTATGCCGGCATCACCCGGATCGAAGGCTCCTACTTCAACATCGTCGGCCTGCCCGTTCACCGCGTCTACGCAGAACTTCAGGCCTTCCTGCAACCCGTCAGAAGCGGTAGGACAGCTTCAGCATGAAATTGACCGGGGGTTGCGGGCACAATCCCTCGTCCTGGTACTTCCCGCCGGTGGCGAAAAAGGCCCTGTAGACCCATGCGCTGGCATAGTAGGTCCGGTTGAGGAGGTTGTTGACGTAGCCGGTCATCCCCAGCTTTCCGGTTCCGAGGTCGAACTCGTGGAACAGCGAGAGATTTGAAACGAAATAGGCCGGGACGCAGCGGTCCGCGTTCGCAGTGTTGTCCCAGTACTGCTTCCCGACAAACTTGCCGTCCAGGGACAGGGTCGTGGTGCGCAGGGAACCGCGGGCGATGTGCTTGAACGGGGTGCAGGCGATCCGCACCATCGACACCACCGACGGCGACAGCAGCATGGTGGTCTTGGCGTAGTGCTCCCGCACCTGCTCCATGGGCTTCCAGCCGGGATTGTCGTCGCTTATCCAGTCGTGGTCAAACTGATCGACGTAGGCGGTGAAGTCTTTCAATTGGTTGATGCTGATGGTGGCGTTCGCATCCAGACGCAGGACATCTGCGGGCAGCCAGGAAGACGCGAGTTCCAGTCCCCTTCTCCAGCCCCGCGGCATGTTCTCCTTGATGGCATAGCCCGAAGAACTGATCTTTCCGGTCTCCAGCAGCATGTCCCGGTACTCCATCAGGTAGAGGTTGGCGGAAGCGGACAGGCGCGGAGAATCATATTTCCAGCCGGCCTCGATGTCCAGCATCCGCTCGGGCTTGATGGGACTCAGGGTGCCCTTGGCATTCTCCTTGATGTCACTCCGGCCCGGCTCGCGGTGGCCGAGGGCAGCGGACACATAGGCCCGGTGGCCCTTCCCGAGGGCGAAGTTGAAGCCTGCGCGGGGATTGAAGAAGGTCCACTTGGCAGCGTAGCCGATGGCGGCGGCATCGTCGTCCGTCCCGGTCATGTCCAGCCCGATGTGGCGCAGCTGCAGGTCCGCGTAAGCCGTCAGCCAGGGCAGCAGGTCATATTCCCCGCGGGCGAAAGCCGTCGCTTCCTGCTTGACTGCGTCGTTGAAATACCAGGCGCGGGCGGCATTCATCTTGGCATAGTCATACCCGTCTCCGAGCACCTTGCTCCAGAGCACTTCGCCCCAGTGGTCTCCCATGTAGCGCGAGACATACACGCCCCCCGTGAGATTGAGCCGCTCCCCGGCATATTTCAGGTCGGAGTTCAGCACGCAGAGGTTGTTGCCCATGAGCTTGCGGTAGATCAGGTCGGATTTCTTGCAAGGCTTGCCGTCCTGGCCCGTGACGGGTGCCTGGAAGCCGAATTCCGCCACTTTCCGGTCGGCTTTGTAGTACTCGTCGTAACCGAAGCCGCGGGTGTAGTTGGCGGTGGTTGTCCAGGTCAGGGCGTCCGAGAACGCATGCGTGTAGTTCAGCTGGAGATGGTGCTGGTTGTAGGCGTCGATCTGGTTGTCGTAGTAGCGGACGTTGCCGTATTCATCCTTGTACTCCCCCGCGTCGTTGTAGCGGCGGTTCTTGGCGTAGTCTTTCAGCGAGATGCCGTTCCAGGTGATGCCGCTCTTCTGGTCGCCCATCAGATAGGTCAGCCGCAGGGAATTGCGTTCGTTCATCCAGCCGAGCACGGCGAAGGCGCTCTGCGAACGGACTTTGCCGTTTCGGATGTAGCCGTCGGTGCAGCCCCGGGAATAGGCGGCATTGGCGTAGAAGCCGTTCGGGCTGAGGCCGGTACCGGCGGCGGCGCTCGTCATGAAGGTGTTCCAGGAACCGGCGCTGATGTCCGTCGCCGCGAAGGGCTGCGCGCTCACAGAGGCCGTGCTCATGTTCACGCTCGCCCCGAAGGCGCCGCTGCCGTTGGCGGAAGTGCCCAGCCCGCGCTGCAGCTGCACCGAAGAAATGAGGGCCGTGAGCGAAGGGATGTTCACCCAGAAGACTTCCTGCGACTCGGCATCGTTGAGGGTGATGCCGTTGAGGGTGACGTTGATCTGGGAGCCCTTGGAGCCGCGGACCGTCATGGCGGAGTTGCCCAGGCCGGTGCCGCCTTCGTTCCAGGTGACCACGGAGGGCTGCAGGGCCAGGTTCATGGGCAGGGAGTTGATGGGGTTGAAGCGCTGGAGCGCCTCGCGACCCACCATCGTGAAGGTGACCGGCGTCTTGTCGCCGGCGCGGGAGGCCGACACGATCACGCTGTCGAGTTTCTCGACTTTCTCGGGGGTCTCGTCCCCCGTACCGGCGAATGCGGCCGCCGGAGCCATTGCGAGCAGCATCGAAGCTGCGAAAAATAAAAAACCTCGCATTATAAATGAATATGAATGCAAGGGGTGCACGCACTACGTGCTTCTGAGACTTCGCTTCCCTACGGCGGCATGACCCGCATCAGGTTCAATGGGTGTGATCTCAACTGTTCCGGTTTAGATCGGCCCTGCATCCCCCCCCGAGGGGGATTTCCGAACCGTTCGGTTCGGGTCGCTTGCGCGACTGGCGGGCCAGACCTTCCTTCCGGAACAGTACCCCTGCTGTTAACGGGGGCAAAGATACTATTTTTCCACCAATTTCACCTCATAAAGGCGCTTCCAGTATTTGCCGGTGAGATAGATCTTCCGGGTCCGGGGGTTGTAGGCGATACCGTTGAGGACGTCGGTATATTCATTCCGCAGATTCTGCGGCAGAAGGCCGGTACAGTCGACGGTCGCCTCCACCGCCCCGTTCATCGGATTGATGATGACGATCAGGTCCGACATGTACACGTTCGCCCAGATCCGGCCGTCGATCCATTCCAATTCGTTCAAGTTCCGCACGGGATTCCCGTTCAGCTTCACCGTCAACACCCGCTGCTGCTTGAAGTCCTCGCTCATGAAGTAGAGGCTGGCGGAGCCGTCGCTGGCGATGAGGCTCTTGCCGTCGGTCGTGAGGCCCCAGCCCTCGCGGGGATAGCGCCAGGTGGACTTGTATTCCCAAGTGGCCGCATCGTAGACGAAGGCGACCTTGTTGGTCCAGGTCAGGATGTAGAGGTTGCCGTTGAGCGCAGCCGAACCCTCGATGAAGTATTTCTGGTCGAAGTCGAGACGGCGGAGGGCCTTGCCGGTCTTCAGGTCGACTTTCCGGAGGGTTGACTCTCCGAACTCGCCGGTCGTTTCGATCAACTCCCCGTTCAGGAAAAAGAGCCCCTGGGTGTAGGAGAGCGGGTCGTGGGGATATTCCTGGACCACCTGCAGTTTGTAGGCGCGCACCTTTGCGTCCGCGCAGGAAACCGTTCCCAACGTCAGAGACATCAGGAGCAACAGACCGATTTCAATGATTCTTTTCATCTTGCTGCCGTTTTTGCATCGCTGCCTGCACAAAATGCACGAAGATCGGCTGCGGATGTTCCGGCGTGCTCTTCAGTTCCGGATGGAACTGCACCCCGATGAAGAACGGATGCCCCGGAATCTCCACGATCTCCACCAGTCCCGTCTCCGGATTCTTCCCGGTCGCCTTGAGTCCGGCCGCCTCCATCTGCGCGAGGTAGGCGTTGTTGAACTCGTAGCGGTG
>CABTXO010000220.1 GCA_902488725.1 uncultured Bacteroidales bacterium | reverse complement strand
GAAGATGTAGTTGCGTTCGGCCGTTTCCTGCTGGCCGAAATCGCGGCAGCCCTTCGGTATACTCGGTTTCTGACTCATGATCGTAGGCTTATGAGAATGTTTCGATTTTATTATATCGTACAAAGTTAGCATTTTCCAATGCATTATATTAGAGCAAAATGCTTAAATTTGTGTTTTGATCGTCATCTGCAATAAATTTCGTTCGAATATGGATATGAAAGAATTCGTGAAATGGGTGCTGGCCGTCCTGTGCGGTCTGTTCATCTGGGGTATCGTGAAGGCCATCATGTTCTTCATGATGATCGGCTCGCTCGCCGCGACCTACGGCTCCGGCGTCGCACCGATCCTTCCCAAGGAAGGCGTACTGGTCATGGACATGGCCAAGACTTCCGTCACGGAGCGTACCTCCCCACAGGATCCCCGTTCCCTGCTCCAGGGCAACATGGTCTACCAGATCGGCATTTGGGAGACCGTGAAGGCGCTCCGGAAGGCGGCGGAGGATCCGGGAGTCCTGTACCTCCTGATCAAGACCGACAACATGACCACCGGCATCTCGCAGCTCGAAGAACTCCGGAAAGCGCTGACGGAATTCCGCAAGAGCGGGAAAGCCGTGATCGCCTACGGTGAAACTTTCACCACGGGCAGCTACTATCTGGCCTCCGCCGCAGACAAGATCTACACGACCGGCCACCACGGCGGCAACACCTTCCTGCTGGGCATGAGCGGCCAGTTGATGTTCGTCAAGGACCTGCTGGACAAACTGGGCGTCAATGTGCAGCTGATCCGCCACGGGAAATACAAGAGCGCCGGCGAAATGTTCGTCAAAAATGCGCCCTCCCCCGAAAACCTGGAACAGAACCAGAAGATGATCGACTCGATGTGGGAAACCATCGGGCGGGAAACTGCGGAAAGCCGTCGAATTTCCCTCGATTCGCTGAACCTCTTGATCGACAACCTCGGCATTTCCTTTCCGGAAGACCTCGTGAAATACCGCCTCGCAGATGAGATTCTTACGACGGATGCCTACAAGACCAAGCTCGCCGCCCTGGCCTCCAAGGAACAGTACAAGGACGTCAAGTTCATGGCCTTCAAGGATTACGTGGACGCCAAAGTGAAACCGGAAGACTCCGCGAAGAAGAAGATTGCGATCATCTATGCCGAAGGCAACATCGTGGAGGGTGACAAGCCCGACGCCATCTCCGGCGACCGTTACGCTTCAATCATCGCAAAGGTACGCGCGGACTCCTCCGTCAAGGCGGTCGTCTTCCGCGTCAACCCCCCCGGCGGTACCGTCCTGTCCGCCGGCAAGATCAAGGAGCAGATCGACCTGACCCGCGCCGTCAAGCCGGTCATCGCCTCCTACGGGAGTTATGCGGCCTCCGGCGGCTACTGGATCTCCAACAGCTGCGACCGGATCTTCTCCGATGCGACCACCCTGACCGGCTCCATCGGCGTGTTCGCGATGATTCCCGACTTCAGCAAGACCCTCAAGGAGGTCGTGCGCATCAACGCGACCCCGGTCAATTCCCACAAACATTCCGACATGCTCTCCATGACCCGTCCCTTCGACACGGAGGAAACGGCCTGGATGCAGGGCTACATCGAAGACATCTACACCCGCTTCGTCAACGTCGTGGCGGAAGGCCGCGACATGAACCCGTCCGCCGTGGACTCCATCGCTCAGGGCCGCGTCTGGACCGGATCGGACGCCCTCAAGATCGGACTCGTGGATGAGATCGGCACCCTGGCAGATGCCTTGGAATATACCGCCGGACTCGCCGGGGATGCGGATCTGAACGCCTGGGGCATTGCCGCTTATCCCAAGCAGCTCTCCCCCTTCCAGCAGTTGCTGCAGCAGCTGGGCCAGCAGCCGGAGCCCGAAGAAGCCGCGGCCAACCTGCTGAAAGGCACGCCCTTCGAGCAGGCCGCCCGTGAAATGCTCACGTGGCAGAAGACTTGGGTGCAGAACGCACAGGGGACAGGGTTCGTGTTCGCACGCATGCCCTACGTCATCGACATCCGGTAATTCGAATGCGGACCACTGTGACGGTGGAAGCCGTCACCTTCACCGCATCATCGATCCGCCAGCCCAGCAGAGCTTTGACATGGGAGCCTTCGTCCGCGATGACGAGGGCTTTCTCTTTTTCGGGAAGGCCGAGCTTCAGATCCACGAACAAGTCGCTCAGTTTCTTGCGACCGGGCCTGCCGGAAGAAGTCCGCAGCCCGAGCGGCTGCATCCAGTCCCCCGCCCGCCAACGGCGGACCGGAAACGGGAACGGCAACCGAGCACCGTCGAAGATCAAACTCCCGGCGGGCTGCTTCAGCGGCATGCCGCCATCGAAGGGCTCCACGCTGACGCAGATGCGGCATCCGTGCCAAAAGCAGGTCCCCGGCCCCGAGACTTTCAGACAGTCTTCCCCGTCCCCCTCCGCACCGGCCACCCGCCGCCGTACCAGCAGCGCATCCGCCGTCGTGACCAGGGAATATTCCTGCGAGTGGAAGGTTCTGCCGCTCCGGGTGCCGCCCTCCCGCAGCAGCCGCTGCAGATTCCCGAAGTCCGAGGGGGTGAAGCCGTACGGCTCCAGCAGCCGGTACAGCACATAGTCCACATGCCGGAGCGTGCGCAATGCCGGAATCCGGATGTCAATCCCGTTCCCGGACGGTGAGGAGATACCGTCCTTCACGGAAGCGAAGTAGGCATCGGCGATGTCCTGCACTTCGCGCAGGTGGGCCATATCCCGGTCCAGCGCCTCCAGGAAAGACGGATTCAACCGTTCGAACAGCGGGAACACCTGGTTCCGGATGCAGTTCCGCTTGAAGGAAGCATCTGCATTCGTCCGGTCCTCGCGCCACGACAGGCCGCGCGCACGGGCATATTCCAGCAGATCGCTCCGCGGGAACCCGAGCAGCGGCCGGATCAGGGGAACCTCCGAGCCGACGGGAAGCGTGGAAAGGTCCTCCATCCCGGACATACCCCGGATGCCGGTTCCGCGCAACAGGTTCAGGACCAGGGTCTCCGCCTTGTCGTTCAGGTGATGGGCGACGACCGTGCAAACGAAATTCTCCGCGCGGCACAGGGCATCGAACCAGCGGTAGCGCAGCTCGCGTGCCGCCATTTCCACGCTGATTCCCCGCTCGTCCGCAACAGCTTCCGTGTCAAAAGCGGCGCAGCGGAAAGGCACGCCCGCCCCTTCCGCCCAGGCCCGGACGAAAGCCTCGTCAGCATCGCTTTCCTTTCCGCGGAGACGGAAGTTGCAATGCGCCACCGCGAACTTCGGATGCAGGGAAGAATGCATAAAAAGATCAGCGAGGCACATCGAGTCGACACCCCCGCTGACCGCGAGCAAAAACAAGGGCTCAGGCTGCGCAGAAAGCAGGCTCCCCTGATTCCGCAGCCGCGCTTCCAAGGAAGTCAAGACCTTGTCGAACCGCCGCTGCATCCGTCCTTACTTCTTGACCGGGAAGGAGTAGGTGAAACCGAAGCCGAGCAATTCCTTGAACTGGGTGGTCCGGAATCCATCGGGATGATCCTGTGCGATGATCAGCACGTTGTCATCGTAGATCAAGAAGGTCGAAAGACTGAATGTGAAGTACTTGGCCAGCAGCCAGTTGATCCTGTTGTCCCAGTTCACGCGCAGGTTCTGCGGATGATCCAAATAATCGGAGAAGAGGAGCAGCTGGGAAGAGTACGCGAAGTTATTGTTGATCTTGAGGTTGAGGTCGACCTTGAGGGAGGCGCCGAACTCGAATTTGGACGGACGATAGTATTCTCCGTGCGTTGCGATCACCGCCCCTGACGCGTCTTTCACCTGATACGGGAAGGCCGCTTCGTCTCCGAAGGCGCTCTTTCGT
>CABTXO010000219.1 GCA_902488725.1 uncultured Bacteroidales bacterium | reverse complement strand
GCCCCCTCGTCCCGGGCCTGTCCCTCCGCCTGCGCGATGACCCCGTCCCGCGATCCCGCCGCCTCCTTCAGGATCCGCGGCTGCTCGGCCGGGGTCTCCTCGCTCATCCGGGCCTGTTCCTGGGCCAGGTTGCCGAGCCGCTGCTCAGCCGCCCGTGCCATCTTGAGCGCATCATTGATGTGCTCGTTCCGCTTCCGGACCATGCCTGTGATGACCGGGAAGCCCCATTTGGCCAGGATGAAGAAGACGATGCCGAAGATCAGCACCATCCAGAAGAGCAGACCGCCATCCGGTGTGATCAGCGACATGGCCTATCCCCTCAGAACGATGAGCAGGCAGACGATGATGGCGAACAGAGCCGCACCTTCCACCATACCGGCGGCCAGGATCAGGCTGGTCCGGACGTTGCCGGCCGATTCCGGCTGCCGTGCGATGGCCTCCATCGCGGAAGAGCCGATCTTGCCGATTCCATAGCCCGCTGCAAATGCTGCCAACGCGGCGCCGACCGCGGCGGCCGCCTTTCCGAGGACCACCCCCGCGGCGGCCTGGAGAATGATTGCTGAGAATAACATAATGCGTTGATTTTATGAATATGATGTATTGTTCAAAGGGTGCTATTCTTTCGCCCTCGCGATCCCGATGTAGATCGACGAGAGCATGGTGAACACGTAGGCCTGGATGAAGGCGACCAGCAGCTCCAGGATGTCCAGGAACATCCCGAAGAAGACCGACACGAAGGTCATGGACCCGAACAGGGCCGGTCCCATTTTGGCCACCACGAAGATCACGCACACGATGCTGAGGATCATGATGTGGCCCGCGAGCATGTTGGCGAACAACCGGACGGTCAGCGACACAGGTTTCATCAGGGCGCTGAAGACCTCGATCACCGGAAGGACCGGCTTCAGGAAGATCGGCACGTCCGGCAGGAACATGTCCTTGTAGTAGGCCTTCCGTCCCGTGAAATTCACGAGGAAGAAGGTACAGAGGGCGAGGGTCAGCGTGACTGCGATGTTCCCGGTCAGGTTCGCGCCGAAAGGGAACAGGGGCACGATGCCCAGCAGATTGTTCAGGATGATCCAGAGGAACACCATGCACAGGTACGGCGAATAGCGGGCGTAGTCCTCCTCCCCGATGTTCTCCCGCGCGATGTTGTCGATCATCATCACGACGGGCTCCATCAGGGCGGCGATGCCCGTGGGCGCCTCCTTGCACACGTCGTGGCGCCTGTACCAGCGGGCGGTCAGCAGGACGAGCAGCAGGAGGAGGCCGCTGCTGAAGAACAGGGCCAGCACATTCTTGGTGATGCTGATGTCCAGCGGGCGGCATTCTGCGCCCGCGGCATCATATTCAATGACCTTTCCCGCGTAGGGCCCGTCTGCCGAACCGAACCGGAATCCCTTGTAGGCAGCTTCTTCCAGGCGTCTGGAGGAGAAGATGTGCCAGCCGGTGGTCTTGCTGCGGACGATGACGGGAAGGTACAGTTCCAGATGCTTCTTCCCGAAGTCCGCAATGTGCCAGCGGTAGCTGTCGCCGATGTGGCTGAATATGACCTCGGACAAGTCGATCTCCGCATCCGGTGCCGGCTGCGCGCGTACTTCCTCCGGCTGCTGCGCCGATGCGGCAAGCGACAGCGACAGGGCCGTCACGATCAACAGGAATATGCGACAAGGGCCTTTCATCGTTCCACACACACACTCACATGATTGTCACACACTTCCACGAAACCGGAAATGATGTGCAGCGATTCCGTCCGGGTCCCGGTCGTGTAGGTGATGTCTCCTGCCTCCAGCGTGGAAATCAGCGGTGCATGTCCCTTCAGCACTTCGAACCGCCCCTTCGTTCCGGGCAGTTCGAGCGCGCTGACCATCTGGTGCACCAGCATCCGCTCCGGAGAAAAAATCTCCAGCAATATCTCGACCGTCGTCTTCGGCATATTCCCTATATCAAGTCTCCCCTGTCATGTCAAGCCTCTCCATTACCATTTTAAGCTTCCCCATTGTCATTTCGAGCGTGGCGAGAACGCTACTTCGCCTGCTCCAGAATCTTCCGCCCCTTCTCGATCGCCTCCTCAAGCGCCCCCACATTCAGGAACGCCTGCTCCGGAAGGTCGTCCACCTCCCCGTCCAGAATCCGGTTGAACCCGTCGATCGTATCCGCGATGTCCACCATCACCCCGGGCACGCCCGTAAACTGCTCCGCCACCGAGAACGGCTGCGACAGGAAGCGCTGCACCCGCCGGGCCCGGTTCACCGTCTGCTTGTCCTCGTCCGAAAGCTCGTCCATTCCCAGGATCGCAATGATGTCCTGGAGTTCCTGGTTGCGCTGCAGAATCTGCTTGACCCGCTGCGCCGTGTCGTAATGCTTCTGTCCCACGATGTTCGGGTCCAGGATCCGGGATGTCGACTCCAGCGGATCCACGGCCGGATATATTCCCAGCTCCGTAATCTTCCGGCTCAGGACCGTCGTGGCATCCAGATGCGTGAACGTCGTCGCCGGGGCCGGGTCCGTCAAGTCGTCGGCCGGCACATACACCGCCTGCACCGACGTGATCGACCCGTTCTTCGTGGACGTGATCCGCTCCTGCATCTGGCCCATCTCCGTGGCCAGCGTCGGCTGGTAGCCCACGGCGGAAGGCATCCGGCCCAGCAGGGCGGAGACTTCCGAACCCGCCTGCGTGAAGCGGAAGATGTTGTCGATGAAGAAGAGGATGTCCCGCGGACCTTCACCGGTGTCGGAATCCCGGAACGATTCCGCAAGCGTGAGGCCGGAGAGCGCCACGGAGCTGCGCGCCCCGGGCGGCTCGTTCATCTGGCCGAAAACCAGGGAGACCTGCGACTTTTCCAGTTCCGCCCGGTCCACCTTGCTCAGGTCCCAGTGCCCCGCTTCCATATTCTTCAAAAATTCATCGCCGTAGCGGATGACACCCGACTCGATCATTTCCCGCAGGAGATCGTTCCCCTCGCGCGTGCGTTCGCCCACGCCGGCGAAGATCGAGAAACCGTGATGCTTCTTGGCGATGTTGTTGATCAGTTCCTTGATGAGCACCGTCTTGCCCACGCCGGCCCCCCCGAAGAGGCCGATTTTGCCGCCTTTCAGATAGGGTTCCAGCAGGTCGATGACCTTGATGCCGGTGTAGAGCACTTCCCGGGAAGTGGTCAGGTCTTCAAATTTCGGTGGTTCGCGGTGGATCGGAAGCGCATGCACCTCGTCCAGGCTGCCCAGCCCGTCGATCGTGTCCCCCACCACGTTCATCACGCGGCCGCGGATCTGTGCCCCGACCGGCATGGTGATCGGCGCCTTCGTGTTGACCACCGGCATTCCCCGGCGCAGTCCGTCCGTGGAATCCATGGCCACGCAGCGCACGGTATCTTCGCCGATGTGCTGCTGCACCTCGATGATGAGTTTGCGTCCATCGCCCCGGTCGATGGTCAATGCGTCATGAATACGCGGCAGTTCCTGCTCCGCCTCCTGTTCTTCCGGCCCAGCCGGCCCGTGCAGCCCAGCCTGTCCATCCAGCCCAGCCTGTCCATCCGGCCCAGCCTGTCCATCCGGCCCAGCCTGTCCGTGCAGTTCGAAATGCACGTCCACCACAGGCCCGATGACCTGGGAAATATGTCCGATGTCCTCTGCCATTTCTCCTATCTCCGATGTTTCCTGTCTTTGTCCCTGTATCCGACGTATCCGGCCTGGCTTCTTTCTCCCTGTTTTCTGCCACCCCCCCCCGACGTTTTTCCGCCGCTGCTGGCCTTTGCAGCCCATTCCGACGTTTTTTCCCGTTCCCCCCATTCCGACGTTTTTCCGCCGCTGCCGGAATCTGCTGAAGCGACCGTCTGAAAATTCGATCTAAATTCCT
>CABTXO010000218.1 GCA_902488725.1 uncultured Bacteroidales bacterium | reverse complement strand
CAAACTCCATGGCAATGACTACGTGAAACACCTGGACGGCGGATCCGCCACCTGCATGCGATGGACCACCTCATTCCGACCCACGCCTACGGGGTCGCGTTCGAACGCGGCAGCCGGGTTACCTGGAAGGACGGGGATCTGATCCTCATCTCCGGAACGGCAAGCATCGATGCCCGCGGACAGATTCTGCATGCGGGCGACGTGGTCCGCCAGGCGGACAGGCTGCTGGAAAACATCGCCGCTCTGTTGGCGGAAGGCGGCGCGCACCTCGAAGACGTACGGCACTTCATCGTGTATCTCCGGGACCCTGCGGACCACCTCCGGATCCAGGAATACATGTCCGTCCGCTTTCCGCACACCCCCTTCGTCATCGTCCGTGCGCCGGTCTGCCGGCCCGGCTGGCTGATCGAGATGGAGTGCATGGCCGAACCGGCCTGAGCGCTGCCGGTCAATCCCGGTTCACATTCGGGTCTATGCCCCTGCGCCAGAAACGGGCAGTGAGGTCCGCAAGGCGGTAATAGGGCGGTTGGTTCGGAGTGTGCTCCACTTTGTACAGGCGCTGGTTCGTCGTGCGGGCGTTCAACGGCCCGAAATGCGCGATGTAGGGGCCGATCTTGACGTAGTCGAAAAGATAGTAATATTCCTTTTCAACCTCACGCCGGCCGGAGTACAGCGCCACTTCCAACCCTTTTGCACGCACGTGACGGGCCAGGCGGAACAATGCCTCCGGATCGTTTCCCTCCCCCAGGAACAGGAAACAGTTCACGCCGAAATTCGCGGCGACCAGCCGGTCGATGACCCCCTCGGTCAATTCATCGCCGACATCGGTCTTCAAAAAGGGGGAATGACATCCGACGCAATTACCTTGACAGTTGCTGATGTCCACTGCCAAGGTAACGCGATCGGGAATCTCCTCGATGACCACGGAGGTCATCTCAGGGACATATTTGATCATCGCACGATCTTTTCCTGAACCGGTGCCGCCGCATTCCGGGCGACCGCTCCCCCTTCGTGGATGTAGAACCGGTGCTCAGCTTCCGTCTGCCGCATCTCGCTGAACGAAGACACGCGCTTCAAGTAGCCGATGACCCGGGTCAGATAGTCCAGATTGTGGCTTCCGCACTTCGGACAGACCTCCAGGGTGTCCTTGCTGATGTAGCCGCAGTCGTTGCAGACGCTGTTCCGGCAGTTGAAGGTAAAGTAGTTGGTGCCGTAGTGCGCCGCGACATTCAACAGCTGGCGGTACTGGTCCTTCGTCAGGTGCTCGGCGACATTCATGTGCAGGGCGGATCCGCCGTCCAGGTGTTTCACGTAGTCATTGCCATGGAGTTTGAACTTGTCGATCATGGACAGGCTCTCGTCTTCCGGATTGTAGAAGTAGGAACTGTACATGTTGTGCTTGGGCGACACGAAGAAGCCGTCCCGCTTGTCCCAGTTGTAGTTCTTTCCGGAAAGATTCTCGCCGGGAACGAACTCGGTGTTGAACATCGCTTCCGGGGTGCGGTCCTTGCGGTTGGCGATGTTGATCGTCTCGAGAATCGCATCCACGAATTCGTTGTACTCCGGATTCGGACTGATGGTCAGGCCGAGGAACTCCGCCGCATCGGTCAGGCCGTTCACGCCGACCGTCAGGTACTGGCGGCGCATGTCGATGAAGCCGGCCGCATACACGTCCAGCATCCGCGCATTCAGGAAGTCCTTGATGATCTCGTTGAAGGCGTTCTGGTACTTGTGCACCCGTTCCGTCTCTTCGCGGACCGCCTCGCGGATGTAGGAATACAGTTGATTCTTGTCGTAGTCGGCGCGCGAGAGCGGCTTGCCGCCGTCGATCATCACCCCCTTCTTCTCCAGGAAATACCGCCGGGTCGCAAGCTGGATCAGCCGGTTCAGGTTGATCGTCATCCCCGATTTCGAGCCGGTGGACACGGAAGCCGTACCCATTGAATATTGGTGCGTGGTGTGGTTGTGCGACTCGTCCGTCCGGTCCAGGTCCGTCAGGGAGTTGCGCAGGCGGCAGCAGCTTGCGAGGCTGTCCGCGCTGTCGGAAAGGTAGCAGAAGAAGCTGTGCCCCTTCGCCCACATCTCGGCGGTGAAATCAGCATATTCCGCATCCGCGAAATCATCTTTCCCGTCGGTCAGAAGGGCCATCGTTTCCACGGGGAATGTGAGAATATAGTGGTTGCGCTCTTCGTTGAACCAGTTCATGAAGTGCTTCTGGAGCCAGGAGAGGGTCTCCCACTTGGGGGCGGAGCCGTCCGGGAAGCGGAAGTCTCCGAAGACTCCCCGGAAATAAGGTTCATCGAAATAGCTGATGTTCCAGAACACGGTCTGATACCCCCGGTTGCCCGCTGGCATGTTCATGGAATGGACCACCTGCTGGAAGTAGTTGTCGATCACTTTCACCAGCGTGCGCTTCTTGACGTTCATCTCCACCACGTCTTCGAGGTGTTCGATGTAGTCGTCCCCGTAGTCCTTCCGGATGAAATAGTCCAGGTACAGGAGGAATTCGGGAGTGGCCACCGCACCCATGAACTGGGAGGAGATGGAATAGACGAGGTTGATGAACTCGCCGCAGAACGACTTGAGGTCCGTCGGCGCGATAGACACGCCGCCCAGCTGCCGCAGACCGTCCACGAGGAAGGGATACATCGTGATCGCGACACAGTAGGGATAGCCGGGAGTGCCGCTCTCGTCATGCTTGTAGAGGACATGGCTCTCCAGGTCTTTCATGTACTGGTTCGCCAGCTGGCGGCCGTACAGGGCCTTGATCTTGTCCTTCATGATGTAGCGGTTCTGCTTGATGTTGTTCTCCTTGTACAGTTCCTGCCCGAGGGTGACGATGTTCTTCCGCGTCACGTTGGCATTGGCGTCGAACTTGGAGCCCGTGGCTGCGTTGGAAGCCTGGATGTAGTCCTTGATGAAGTCTCTTTTCTTCCGCAAGTCCAGTCCGGCATCGAATTTCTCGATGTAGGCGATCGCAACCTTCTTGTTGATGGACATCAGACTCTCCTCCACCTGCCTCCTGATTTCACGGCTTGTGATCTTGTCATAAATGTAGAGGTTTTCCGCGATGGACACCACCACGGCCTCTGGACATTCTTCGCCGGCCGTCTTGTAGGCCTCGCGAATACCATTCATTAGTTTGACCTTGTCGTATTCTTCATACGAGCCGTTGGTCTTTCTTACAGTAACATCCATAAAAGTATGCTAGATTTGAATTGCTTCCTTTCCCACCGTGTGTCCTGTGGTTGAAATTGGTTCGGACCATCATTTGGCAGTCCGAACCAACCTTCAGCAAAGATAGTGATTATATGTCCGGATGGACAATCAAATCATGAAAGTTATTAACATCTTAGTAACTTATATGTTAATTGACACTCAATCAACGATTTATAAAAATGGTCACTTTTGAAAAAATCTAATTGACTCCTCCTGCCGTCAGGACAGGGCCAGGAAGACGTAGCGGGCCAGGAACAGGGCAGCCAGAATCCAGAGGGTCACGGAGACCTTCTTGAACTTGCCTGCGCAGGCGTTGATGAGGGCATAGGAAATCATACCCAGCATGATACCTTCCGAAATGCTGTAGGCCAGCGGCATCATCAGCAGGGTGACGAAGGCGGGGATCGCCTCCGAGTAGTCATCCCATGCGATGTCCTTCACGGGTGTCGTCATCATCACGCCGACGATCACGAGCACGGGCCTGTGGCGGCGCCGGGAATCGCGAGGAAGAGCGGCGCGAAGAGAAGGGCGACCGCAAAGCAGATCACGATGACGAAGGAAGTGAGGCCCGTCCGTCCGCCTTCGGAAACGCCGGCGGCACTTTCGATGTAGGTGGTCGTGGTGCTGGTGCCGAAGAGAGCGCCGCAGACAGTCGCGACGGCGT
>CABTXO010000217.1 GCA_902488725.1 uncultured Bacteroidales bacterium | reverse complement strand
TGGCAGGTATTTCTCGGAATATTCATCGGTTACGCAGGTTTTTACATCGTCCGGAAGAACTTCTCGATGGCGATCCCCGGCCTCGAAGACCTGGGGTTCGAAACGGGGGAACTGGCGGTGGTGCTGTCGATGAACGCCATCGCCTACGGATTCTCCAAATTCCTGATGGCAAGCATCAGCGACCGGAGCAACGCCCGTCGTTTCCTGCCGCTCGGACTCGTGCTGGCGGCCCTTTCGATGGCCTTCATGATCGTGCCGGTTCAATGGATCGGTCCCGAGCACAAGGGCTGGGCGATCCTGCTGATGGCGGTGCTCAACTTCCTGGTCGGCTGGTTCAACGGCATGGGATGGCCACCCTGCGGACGGGTGATGACCCACTGGTTCTCCATCAAGGAGCGCGGGCGCTGGATGTCCGTCTGGAACTGCGCCCACAACGTCGGAGGTGCCCTGGTCGGCCCCATGGCCACCTACGGCGCTGCCTGGTTCGGTTCCTGGTTCTACGGAGCGTATGCCGACCACTATTTTCTAATCGGAACCTATCTTTTTCCGGCCGCCGTCGCCCTGCTCGTGGCGGTTGTCGCCTACACGCTGATCCGGGACACGCCCCAGTCCTGCGGACTCCCGTCCATTGAAAAGTGGTCCGGCCACGCCGCGCAGAATTATTCGGAGAAAAGCGAGCAGGTCCTGTCCATCCGGGACATCTTCAAGACCGTTCTCTCCAACAAACTGCTGTGGTACATCGCCTTTGCCAACGCCTTCGTGTACATGGTCCGCTACGGCTGCCTGGACTGGGCGCCGAAGATCCTGACCGACAAGGGAATCGACCTGACCAGCACCGGATGGGCCTATTTCGCCTACGAATTCGCGGCGATCCCGGGAACTTTGTTCTGCGGCTGGCTGAGTGACCGCGTCTTCCACGGCCGCCGTGCCCTTCCCACCATTCTGTTCATGGCGCTGGTCGCCATCGCGATTTTCGTCTACTGGCGGAACCTGGACAACCTGACCGTGATCATCGCCTGCCTGATCGCCATCGGATTCTTCATCTACGGTCCGGTGATGCTGATCGGGGTTCAGGCCCTCGACCTGGCGCCGAAGAATGCTTCCGGAACGGCAGCCGGACTGACGGGCTTCATGGGATATGTGCTGGGAACGGCCGTGCTGGCCAACCTCGTGATCGGCTTCACGATGAAGAATGCCGGCCTCGACATCGTGTTCCTCGAACTGCTGGCCGCCTGCGGCATCTCCATCCTGTTCATGCTGATGACCTACAAGGCGGAGCAATATCTGGCGCGGAAATAGCTACCTGCGACTCTGCGGCAGCTTCAGGAACGGATCCAAAAAGTTGACATAGCGCAACCAGTCATACCACAGGATGTCATGCTTGCCGGGCCGGACGTGATACCCCATCCGGCCTGTAGCGTTGTACAGCTGATAAACAGGCTCGGCAGCCTGCAGGGCAAGATGCTTCCCCTCCGGGTCCGCCCGTCCACACCCGGATCGGTCATCAGGAAATCCAACGCGCGGAAAATAGGCCCAAGCCCAGGTCGCGATGGCTTTCGGCACACCCGGACATGCAAATCTACGGATATTTCCCCATTGCGCCGCCTGCCACTTTGGCAGAATCGCACGCTGGCAGACAATTTGCTTTTCACGGCAGGTGCTCGATCGGCAGAACACCCCCGTCGGGCGCTTTTGCCATGATTACGGCGATCGTGCTCCTGACCCTCCTGGGGCTGTTCTCGGAGCGGTTCAGAAAATTGAAATATTATGTCAAAGCAAAAAGAAAAGAAGAACATAGACATGGAAAAAGGAAAGCCGGCCGCAAAAGCCGGACAGGAGAAAGTGCAACCGAAGGAGAAGACCGGGCAGCCGGACAACCGTCCTGAGTCTGCCGAGAAAGAATTGTCCGCCCTGAAAGAGGCGTTGGCGAAGGCGCAGGAGCAGGTCGCAAAAGAGAAGGACGACTACCTTCGCCTGATGGCGGAATTCGAGACCTTCCGCAGGCGCACGGCAGAAGAAAAGCTCGATCTGATGAACACGGCCGCCACGGACACCATCAAAGGGTTGTTGACTGTGCTGGACGATTGCGAGCATGCGTTGAAGATGCTGGAGGATTCCGGGGATGATGCAGCGCGCGAAGGTACCGGCCTGATCTATTCAAAACTCTTGGGCTACCTCAAGAGCAAGGGGCTGGAGATCATCCCCGCGAAAGGTGAGACCTTCGACACGGACATCCACGAGGCGGTGGCACAGATGCCGGTCGCCGAAGAAGAGAAGGGAAAAGTCCTCGACGTGGCCCAGACCGGGTACAAGCTGAAGGGACGCGTGATCCGCTATGCCAAAGTGGTAGTAGGAATATAGGAGATTCCGGAATATGGCAGACAAGAGAGATTACTATGAAGTGCTGGGCGTCGACCGGAACGCAAGTCCGGACGACATCCGGATGGCCTACCGGAAAGCAGCCCTGAAGTGGCATCCTGACCGGTGGGTCAACGGCACGGACGCTGAGAAGAAGACCGCCGAGGAGAAATTCAAGGAAGCCTCTGAAGCCCATTCCGTGCTGAGCGACCCGCAGAAGAAGGCCAAATACGACCAGTTCGGATTCGCCGGCGTGGACGGCCAGCCGGGGCCGGACTTCAGCGGAGGCTTCGGGAACCTGGACGACATCCTGCGCGACTTGTTCGGAGGAGCGTTCGGAGGCGGATTCGGCGGATTCAGCGGTTTCGGATTCGGCGGAGGGCAGGACCGGGCCGATCAGCGAGTCTACCGGGGCCGGGACATCCGTACCCGGGTGCGGCTTACCCTCGAGGAAATCGCCTCCGGCGTCGAAAAGGACATTACCATCGAGCGGAACCGCCCCTGCGCCGACTGCGGGGGACGCGGTACCCGGAACGCCTCCGATGTACGCACCTGTCCGGCCTGCCATGGCAGCGGGCAGGTTCAGCATGTCTCGAACACGCTGTTCGGCAGAACCATGACCTATTCGACCTGTCCCCAATGCAGCGGCAAAGGCAAAATCGTGACGAATCCGTGCCACACCTGCGGAGGCACGGGCCTGGTCCGCAAGCGGGAGACCGTCAAGGTCAAGATTCCGGCCGGGGTGGAAAACGGCATGCAGCTGACCCTGCGGGGAGAGGGCCATTCAGCCCCCCAGAACGGAGCGAACGGAGATCTGCTGGTGATCATTGAGGAGATCAGCCATTCCGTCCTGAAGCGGGACGGCAAGAATCTGTTCTATTCCACGGTGATTCCCGTGACGGATGCCATGCTGGGGGGAGAGATCACCGTTCCCTGCCTGGACGGTTCCTACAAGGTCAAACTGGATCCGGGCACCCAGTCCGGGACGGTCATCAAGCTCCGGAACAAGGGGCTTCCTGCGGTCAGCGGCTACGGCAGCGGAATGGGAGACCTCTATGTGAAGATCCTGGTCTGGGGAGTCGCACCCCGGAGCTGGAGGACGACGCCTCTGAATTTCTGGAGCCGATCCTTGTCTCCTTCCTTGATTCTGTAGTTGACAGTGACGGTGTCACCAGCCTTGAATTTCGGGAATGCGGCCACTTTCTCGTTAGCAAAAGTGCGCGCCACAATGTTCATCAAATCCATTTCTTAATAATTTAACGCAACATTACGCACATCTGATAACGACCCGTAAGCGGTTGCTTTTGATTTTCGGACAGCAAAAGTACGAAAATATTCCGAACGTGCAAAATAATTCGCTAGAAAATGTTCTTTTCTTTGTCGAAGAGATTCAAATCTTCCCGGCTGAGGTTCGGCGTGAAAGAGCTGCTCCCGCGCAACCCTTCCAGCATCTCCTTTTCTCCCTTTCCCAGGCGCCTCGGGATCCACACCAGGATCTTCACATAGAGGTCTCCCATTCCGCTGCCGTAGCCG
>CABTXO010000216.1 GCA_902488725.1 uncultured Bacteroidales bacterium | reverse complement strand
GGGAATATTCCTACCTTTAGGCATGCGCAAGATTTTCGGTATCGGCGAGACGGTGCTCGACATCGTCTTCAGAAACGGGCAGCCGAAAGACGGCGTGTCCTGCCGCTGGTACACGACCACGGCCGGGATTCTGGAGAAATACGATCCCCTGAACCATGATTTCAATCTGGACGCGCGTCTGAAGCAGCTGCTTCAACGCCGGAAATGGGGAAAATGGGCACCGCCCGGATCGGGGCCGATGCGCGTGGACTTCCTGACCGACAATGATATCACGGGAGGAAATTCCGGAAGCCCGGTGCTGAATGCCCGCGGCGAACTGATCGGACTGGCCTTCGACGGCAACAAGGAATCCCTGGCCAGCGATGCCTCCTACACCCCCGGCTACAACAAATGCATCAACACCGACATCCGCTTCGTGCTCTGGGTGCTGGACAAGTACGCCGGCATGAAATGGATCCTGAAGGAAATGGAGATCCGGCGCTGACCAAGCTGAAACCTAGTGCCGCCGCAGTCCCGCGGCGAATTCCGGAGAGATGTAGTTGTAGGCATTGCGGCAGCAGTCGGCCGAGAAACGGCCGGCTGTATCGATGAGGGCATCCCAGAGGGGCTCGGAGAAGCCCTGCGCGAGGGTTTCGCGGGTCACGCCGAGCTGCAGGAGGCCGTAGAGGAAACCGGCGTTGAAGCTGTCGCCGGCGCCGATGGTGCTGACCGTTTCGACCGGCGGAACCGGATAGTCCTTCCGGAAATCCCGGCCGCAGCGCACCGTCACAGGGTCCGCCCCGCGGGTATAGATGAAGTGCGACGTGTGCGCGGACAACTTATCCCGATAGACGGCATCGACATCGTCCAGGCCGAACAGGGTGTGAAAATCCTCCCGGCTGCCCCGGACGATGTCGGCATATTCCAGATTCTCCCACAGATTCGCGCCGATGTCCCCCAGGTCCTTGACATGGGAAGGACGGAAGTTCACATCGTAGTAGAAGATCGCCCCCTGCGAACGGGCATATTCCAGAAAAGCGCTGACCTGCGGACGTGTGACGGGATTCAAGGCATAGAAGGAACCGAACAGCACGAGGTCGCCCGCCTGCACGTCCGGGTGGGCGAAGTCGGGATGCGTTTCAAACTTGTCCCGGTAGAAACTGTAGGAGGCTTCGTTCCGTTCGTTGAGGAAGGCCAGCGAGATCGGCGACTTGCCCGGCAGGGTGTTGACCTGATCCGTGTGCACGCCGTTCTCCGCCATGAAGGCCTTGATCATGTCCCCGACCCGGTCGCTGCCGACTTCTGAAAGCAGGATCGCCTCCACGCCGCTGCGGCCGAGTGAAACCATGGAATTGAAGGTGGAACCTCCCGGGACGGCCGCCTCGGGCTGCCCGTTTCTGAAGACGATGTCGAGCACCGTCTCGCCGATACCGAAAATCTTGCGCATGCCTAAAGGTAGGAATATTCCCGCGTACCGTCAAATATTCCCCTTACTGTTGCCGGCTGCAGGCAGCCGCTTCCTTCGCCCTTGCTAGAAATTCAGCGGGGGTGAAAATGTCCTGGGTCGTGTACTTGTCCGTAAAATGGTGCTTGTCCCGCGTAATGATCACATCGCAACAATTTGTTGCCGCACAGACCAGCTGAACGGCATCTTCGAAATCAGAATGATCCATCTGAAGAGCCTCATCCACGATCCAGTCCGTGACGGAAGCAATTTCGACATGCTTGCAGAAGATCTTCAATTCCGTGCGGAACTCATCCGGCTGCGCGCTGATCACATAAGCAGCCGTAGCAAGCGAAATCCCGGTGGTCATCACATCGATACGATTCTGCTTCACGATCTTCAAGATTTCAACCATCGTATTGAAGTCCTCCCGTTGGGGCAGCAACGCATCGATCACCGCATTGGTGTCGAGAAATATTTTCATATTCCCAGGATATAGCGAAGCCTTTCGTCATGTTCCAACCGTTCCTTTGGAATCGGCTTGATGCCCTTGCCCAGCTGCTTCAAGTCCTCAGGAAGTTCATCCGGGATGACGATTCCCGCAAACTTGTCCTCCTCGATGGTCGCACGCAGGACCGAAACGACATAGTTGTTGAGGGACCGGCCTTCGCTCCGGGCCTTCCTTTTCAGCTGCTCGTACAGCAATTTGTCCATTCGGATGCCGGTCTGGATCTTTCGGATTGCAGTTTCCATTGTGTTATCATTTTTTCAAATATATAACATAGTGGAAACATTTCCAAAAAATGTGATCACCCGTTCCGCAGCACGATCTGACCGCCGGCGGCGTCGACCTGGATGACGGAGTCCTTGTGGATGGTGCCGTTCAGGATGGCGGTGGCGAGCTGGTTGACCAGCTCCCGCTGCAGCAGCCGCTTGATCGGCCGCGCACCGTAGGCCGGTTCGTAGCCCTTCAAGACCATCTCGTCCTCGAAGGCCTGCGTGAAGGTGATGCTGACGTTGTCTTCGGCCAGTTTGTCCTGCAGCTGCTTCATCTGGATGTGCAGAATTTCACGGATGTCGTTCCGGGTCAGCGGGTCGAACAGGATGATCTCGTCAATCCGGTTCAGGAACTCGGGCCGGACTGTCTGCTTCAGGATTTCCATGACATGGCCCTTGCACTCGTCCAGGAGCTCGCGCCGCTTGGCGATCGCCTTCGCCACATCCACCGGATCCGCGCCCGGGCAGCCGACATCCGGAAGTTTCTCCATGTAGTCCTGGATGATGTTGGAACCGACGTTGGAAGTCATGATGAGGATGGTGTTCTTGAAGTCCACCGTCCGGCCCTTGTTGTCGGTCAGCCGGCCGTCGTCCAGCACCTGCAGCAGGACGTTGAACACGTCCGGATGCGCTTTTTCGATTTCGTCCAGCAGGATGACCGAATAGGGCTTGCGCCGCACGGCCTCGGTCAGCTGTCCGCCTTCGTCGTAGCCCACATAGCCGGGAGGCGCGCCCACCAGACGGCTCACGGTGTGGCGTTCCTGGTACTCGGACATATCGATCCTGGTGATCATGTTCTCGTCGTTGAACAGGAATTCCGCCAGCGCCTTCGCGAGTTCTGTCTTGCCCACGCCGGTCGTTCCCATGAACAGGAAGGATCCGATCGGCCGCTTTTCGTTCGACAGACCGGCGCGCGAGCGGCGCACGGCGTCGGACACCGCCTGAATGGCGGCATCCTGCCCCACGACCCGCTTGTGAAGTTCGGCTTCCATCCGCAGAAGTTTCTCCTTCTCGCTTTCCAGCATCCGGTTCACGGGAATGCCGGTCCACTTGGCCACCACCTCCGCGATGTCCTGCGGGGTCACCGCTTCCGTCACGATGGGGTTCCGGATGGAGGCCTGCCGGGCGGTCAGCCCGTCGATGGCCTTCTGCGCCTCGGCGATCTTGCCGTAGCGCAGTTCGGCCACCCTGCCGTAGTCACCCGCGCGTTCGGCGGACTGGGCCGCGATTTTGTATTCCTCGATCTGCTGCCGGGCGTCCTGCAACCGCTTGAGGATGTCCTTTTCTTCATTCCAGCGCTTCAGGAGGGCGTCCCGCGCCCTTTCCTTGTCCGCAAGGTCCTTCCCGATCTTCTCGGACTTCAGCGAGGTGCCCTCCCGCTTGATGGCTTCCTTCTCGATCTCCAGCTGCCGGATGTCGGAATTCAGTTGTGCGATGGGCTCGGGCACGGAATTCATCTCCAGCCGGAGCTTGGAGGCTGCCTCGTCCACGAGGTCGATGGCCTTGTCGGGCAGGAAACGATTGGTGATGTAGCGGTGCGAGAGGTTGACCGCCGCGATCAGGGCGTCGTCCTCGATGCGCACCCGGTGGTGGTTCTCGTACTTCTCCTTCAGCCCGCGGAGGATCGCGATGGATTCCGCCGGCGAAGGCTCGTCGACCATGACCATCTGGAACCGCCGCTCCAGCGCCTT
>CABTXO010000215.1 GCA_902488725.1 uncultured Bacteroidales bacterium | reverse complement strand
CCGCAGCCATATTCATGGCGGAAGCCGTCAGAACGAGAACTTCACAACCCCGAGGATCCGGTGGTTGAGGATGCCGTGCGGATCGACCGTGGACAATGCATTCGCACCAAGCTTTTTCACATCGCCGTATTGCACCAGCGTAGCATCATATTCAAGGGCCACCGTCAGCTTGCCCGCGTTGTATGCGATCGTCGGCGTCGCCCGGAAGAGCTGGTCGATGTTCTTGAAGCCGCTCGCGAAATAATAGATGTGGTGCGGATCCACGAAGCCTTCGGAGGAGACCGGAAGGTCCCGGGAAGTTCCTAGCGCCTTCATGTAGCCGATCATGCCCATCACCTGCCACTTTTTCCCGTAGGAAAAGGACACATAGGAAACCGTGGAATGGAGCGGGGTGTACTTGTAGTTGTACGGATCCGAAGTGTCGTAGAGCGCATAACCGCTCATCAGGCGGAGGTGGTCGCCGCCGGAAGCGTAGATCGTCTTCGCATTGACCTTCAGATTCCCGGAAGCGTACTGCAGGTACAGCATCGGATTGATGAAGGAAACCCGGTCGTTCATCCGATTCCAGCGCGGCCGGAGGCTGATGAAATCAGCACCGAGACGAGCCAGCAGGCTGCCGCTCTTGTAGTTGATGCCTGCGTACAGTTCCGGAACGAGTCCGTACTTGACATAGTTCTCGGAAGCGCCGTCCGGACCGGTCGGCAGAAACTGCATCGGATAGACCGCGCCGGCCGTCAGGGAAAAACGCTTGGTCAGGCCGGCCTCCATCATGATCTGCGGGTTGCGGCCGAAGGGATTGAACGGCGTGCCGGACTCGATGTTGACCGCATACGGCATGTCGGCCGCCAACGGGGTCCAGGCCTGGCCGATTTTGAGCGAAATCGTGCCGTCGCCTTGTCCGAGACCGTCCCAGAGGACGTTGACATAGGCCTGACGGAGCCGGAGGGAGGCCGTGCTTTTGTTCATGAGGTAGAAGTCCGCCTCCACTTTGCCGGTCAACTTGGCCGAACCGGCTTCATAGCCGGCAAAGTTGAAGCCCAGCCGCGTGGTGATCGCGGACATCTTGAAGGAAGGGTTGTAGTTCATGTCCCGGCCATCCAGCAAGTTGATATCCTTGTCCAGGGGCATGTAGAAGAAGAGATCTTCCGATCCTGCCTTGCACACGCGCGAATCGAAGATGGCAAGGGTCCGGATGAAACCGTAGGGTGTAAGGTGGCGGGCCGGTTTGGCAGTTTTCTCCTGCGCGGACAGCGCAGGAACGGCAACCAGGAGGGCCAGCAGAAAGTACAGTGTTTTTTTCATTTGATCAGGGGATTGAGGGTGAACGCTAACTGAGCGCGAAGGGGAAAATCTTTGTGATCCAGAAGAAGCCGAGCACGAAGCCGACAACGCCGATGATGATGCCCACCTTCGACATGTCCTTGGTCTCCACCATGCCCGTGGATGCCGCGATGGCGTTCGGAGGCGTGGAAATCGGCAGACACATCGCCACGGAAGCGCAGACTGCGATGAAGGAAATCATGGCACGGGCACCGCCGTTGGCGAGGAAGGAGGCGTTGTTGGCCGCATTCGGGTCGGCCATGCCTTCCGCCACGACGATCAGAATCGGGATCAGCAGGGCCGCCGTCGCGGAGTTGCTGATGAAGTTCGAGAGGAAGTAGCAGACCAGGCCCGCGACCACGATCACGAGCACGACCGACATCGAGCCGAACGGAATGGCCTCGATGAGCACTTTCGCCAGACCGGTCTCCTGCAGACAGGTACCGAGGGCGAAGCCGCCGGCAACCAGCCAGAGCACGCTCCAGTTGATTTCTTTGATGTCTTCCTTGGAGAAGATGCCGGTGCAGGTGAACACGCCCAGCGGAATCAGTGCGACCACGTTGGAATTGATGTGGTGGACCTGTTCGGTCGCCCAGAGCAGGATCGTTCCGATAAAGGTGATCCAGACCACATAGGTCTTCCAGTCCGCTTTGCGTTTGTTCTCCGGAATCTGCAGCTTGATTTCATTCGACTTGAAGGGAAAGAAGAGCTGCAGCAGGATCCAGGCGAAGACGATCATGATGATTACGAAGGGAATCATCCGGGTCGCCCATTCCATGAAGGAGACTTCGTATCCCGCCTCGGCCAGGAACTTGGCCGCCGTGGCGTTCGGAGGCGTTCCGATCAGCGTTCCGATACCGCCGATGTTGGCGGCGACCGGTATGGCGAGCGTGAGTCCCACCTTGCCCTTGTCATCACTCGGCAGCACGGCCAGCACGGGAGCGAGGAAAGCCAGCATCATGGCGGCTGTCGCCGTATTGCTCATGAACATCGAGAAGAGGGAAATCACGATCAAGAAACCCAGCAGCACCATCTTCGGTTTCGTACCGAAGGGTTTCAGCAAGAAACGGGCGAGGGAGACATCCAGACCGAACTTCTCGGCCATGATGGCCAGCACGAAGCCGCCCAGGAAGAGCATGACCACGGGATCCGCGAAGGCCGCCATGATGTTCTTGTAGTTCGCCAGCTGACCGTACTCGGGGTTGCAGAGAAAGCCGAGACCCTTGTTCGAAACGGTGAGCAGGGCAAAGACAATCAACAGCACGGAGGTGGTCCAGTTCGGAATGATTTCGAACATCCACATCAACGCCGCGAACACGAACAGCGCGATCACCCGCTGCTGCACGACGGTCAGGGCATCGATTCCGTAGAAGGAAGTGGGGACACTCCAGAGGAAGATGGTGACGATCAGGACGATCGGAAGAAGTACGGCGTACTTCACGTTGATTTTTTTCATGGACGGCAGTTTCTTTCCGTCCAAAGCTGTTTCAGCCATATTGAATTGTGTTTAATATTTTACTTCTCGAACTGGAATTGGATGTCGACGGGGATTTTCTCCAGGCGGAGGTTCACCAGGTCGGCCCTGAAAGTGTCGGACAGCGTCCCGTACTTTTTCTCGAAGTCGGAAGCAGCGGCATAGTCACCCGTGGCCTGCACCTTCAGCAAGGTCTGCGCGAAGGTCTCGACCGCCGAAAGCATCTTGGCATAGTCGATCGTATATTTCCCGCTTTCGCCCCGTTTGTAGGCGCCCTTTTCGTACAGGTAGTTGTACATCATGATGTAGGCGCGGCCGAGGGCCTCCCCCTGTCCGAAACGCTCGGAGCGGATGAGGTTGACGACAAAGGTTGTGAGGGCATGCTCCTTCACGATGAGGGAAGGAATTTTGTGGGCATCCAGCAGTTTGCACACCAGGTACAGGCCCACGATGTTGGCTTTCATGTCTTCCCATGCGGGGGCCTTGTTGCCCAGGGCTTCGCTCACCCCCCTTCCGTCGAGGGTCTCCTTGACCCCGAGACCATGGGCGATCTCGCGGAATGCGATGTTCCAGTAGAACGCATCCACATCCAGACGGGACAGCTGGTCCGCGGACAGCACCACGTCGCCTGTCGGGGACACCAGCCGGTTGAACTTCTCCCGCATCACGTTTCCGAGCAGGATGGTACGGGTACCCCGCTCCGCCTGCACAAGCGGGTCGTACGGCAGGTTGAGCGCTATCAGCTTGATGCCTGCGTTGGCGTGACCGCCGGCGTAGATTTCATCGCATGCGAATATGTTCGATTCCGTGCCCGGCACGAAGGCCTTGAAGGCATCCTCGACCGGCAGCATCCGCTGCAGTTCGGGCAGCAAGGCGGAAAATTTGCCCAGTTCCTCGGTACGCTTCAGGTCCTTCAACAGCACGTAGGCATCGTAGGAAGCCTTCAACCCGTAAAGCTGGTCGTCGTTGACCTCGTTCGGACCGAGCACCAGGTCCATCTTGCTGTCTGCCATCTCCAGCCAGGCAAGGTCGCTCTCGTAGTAGCTGTCGGTCTTGAGCGCGTCAATCTTCTTGAGCAGGTAGTTGCGGACGGAAGGTTTGGTGGTG
>CABTXO010000214.1 GCA_902488725.1 uncultured Bacteroidales bacterium | reverse complement strand
CGAAATGAAGAGAACATGGCCATACCCGGCCCCGCCGCCATCTCCTCCGACCCGATCATCACCGCCCTCCGGGGGGGACCGCTCGCGGTGGCCGACCTCGTGCCGGCCGTCGCCTTCGCGGTAATCTTCTACTACGCTGCGGTGTTCTGCAGAAAATATGAATAATCAAATAATGCTTACTACCATGAAGAAGTCAATTTTACTCTTGACGGCCATCGCACTGCTCGCTCTGCTTCCTTCCTGCAAGGAAGACGAGACGGATCCGACCTTGATTGCGGATTACCAGGAGATGACGGTTACGGTGACGGCCCCTTCCGTTGCGGGACTCTCGTTTTCGTGGCAGCCGGGGGATGCCATCAGTATCTTCGATGGGAAGGCGAACCAGAAGTTCGTCACGTCGGAATCCGGCATCACGGCCCGGTTCACCGGCACGGCCAATGCCAAGGCACCCAACCTGCGGGCCTATCAGGCTTACGTTGTAGGGATGGAACGCTACAGCGGCAAGGTGAATGTCAGTATCCCGGCTGCGCAGGATGCCGTCCCGGACGGCCTGAAGCGGGAATATTTCAAATCGGCGGCCTTCGCCACGACGGCCTCTGCGACATTCGACATGAAATTCGTACCGGCGGTGATCAAGTTCACCCTCTCGCCCGGCAGTGAAAAAATCGTCGCCGCGCAGATCTCGTCCAAAGACGGTGCCCCGCTGGCAGGTGACTGCAAGATCGGCTTGTTCGAAGTCCCGACCATCGAGCCCGGCGCGAACGTCTCTTCGAAGATTACCCTCTTGGGAGACCGTCTCTCCGGCACCTACTACCTGATCGCGATTCCGCAGCAGGAGGAAAATCTGGTCCTCAGCCTCACCAACATCAACGACGGCCGCTGCGACCTGGATCTCGCCGGCGTCGAACTGAAGAGCGGGGAAGTGACCGACCTCGGCACATTCAGCAAGTTCGATTTCAAGGAATTGCTGAATCCGAACCCGACCGATGTGCCTGCGCTCACGATTCTCAAACTCTCGTTCCAGGAAGGCGAATTCAACATCGTTTCCGACCCGAGTTTCGAGTACTATCCCGACATGCCGGTCGGCAGCCGCACGAACTGGAAGGGAATCCATGCGGACGTTTTCCGTTCGGCGGGCCGCACCGGGAAGGTCGCCTTCCGGGTGGACAACCCGACGCCCGGCGTCTGGAAGGAACTCTACACGCATTGCATCGGCTTCCGTCCGAACACCGACTACACCTACCGCGCCTGGGGCAAAGCCGGCACGCCGCATGCCTACAACGGAGTGCGGGTCTATCCCAACGGTCCGCTCATCGAGCGGGGCGGTCCCAACCCCCCGAACCAGTGGTCGGACTACGATCCCGACACCCGGTGGGTGGAAATCACCCGGGACTTCAACACCGGCCCCTGCTTCTACGGAGATGTTTTCTTCGGCATCTGGGGGGACGCCGGTGCCTTCGTCGAAGTGGACGACGTCAGCGTGATCCCGAAGGGCTACGACAAGAAGTCCATAGATCCCGTGTCCGTCAGCGTCGTGGGGAAGGTGCAGAACGCGACCTTCAACGACGTGAACGCCGTGGGCAGGGTGACCGCCTGGACGGGCACCGACGGCAAGATCAACCTCGTCTTCTCCAATGTCAAGATCGGAGGCGTGGAATATGACAACGCCATCGCCTTTACCGACAACACCTCGGCCGACAAGGGGCTCTCCATCGTGAAATTCCAGAAGGTGAACGGCAAGATCCTCCAGGTAGCCACTCCCGGCGCCGGGGAACTCTCCATCGTTCCCGATGCGGCCTTCGTCGCAGACGGCAAGACCTATCTGCACTACTTCGCGACCGGCGAGGAGAAGAACTTCAACGAATGGAACAGCACCCGTTCCGCCTTCCTGCTCTCCCTGGACAACGGCGCCAGCTGGAGTCCCGCGGGACCCGGCTCCTGGAGCGGCGGCAGCAAATACGCTGTGGCGGGCTTCCTGCAGAAGGACGGCTACACCTACATGATCGGTACCCAGCCCGGCCGGTCCGACGACTACTACGCCAACTTTTTCGGCGCCCGGATCGCGGACGGCAAGGACTATGCGGATCCCGCCGCCTATGAATATTGGAACGGCAGCAAGTACGACGGCGGCCTGACGGAAGACAGGGTCGGTCCTGAAGCTCTCCTGAGCGTCGGCGACAAGTCCGAACCCACGCTGGCGTACAATGCCAAGTTCAACCGCTACATGCTCATCTACCGGTCCAACAAGCACGCGGGCCTGGTCTATCGCGACGCGGAGTCTCCCGAAGGCTTCTGGTCCGGCGAGAAGATCCTCACCGACGACGACAAGGACGGCGTGCTGACCGCGCCGCAGGTGATGGGTGTGGATGCGGACGGCAACGTGCTCCTGCTGGCCACCTTGCTCCCGGCCGTGTGACCGGCATCTGTGGGACCGCCATGGGCACATCCGCTGCTTCAGTCTCCTGCCGTTTTAGGCTGCAGAGATAATTACGTCGAGATTTCTGTTTTTTGAAGACTTTTCTGTTTACCATGTTTGTATGCGACAACATCAAAAGAGTGTGGGGCGAGCATCTTCGCGCACAGTACCCGGAAGCGAATACCAGGGTCATGCTGTGCGAGGGCGGGGGTTCCGACTACAGCTCCCATCGTATTGTCAAGCAATACCTTATGAGACTCGCGGAGCTCCGCTCCTCACCATTGAGGATGCCGCAAAACGGGCTGCAGAAACAACCACGGCTGAAGGGCTTACTGTATATGTTGACATCAACACCAAAACTTATGAGATACAAAGACCGATTGCAGAATCATACGACAAGAAACTCAAACAAAGAATCATCTTTCAGTAGAATCTTCCCAAGTGGAACGATCTCGTCAAAAGGTCATGAACTTTACCAAGTTATTATTTAAGCGTTTCTTCCGGCTGAAACTCTTGGATATTTGCGACTTGTTTCGTTTATTTGCAAGGGTTGCAGCCGAAGACAGACATCCGGAAACACCAGTTGTGTTTCGCCACCATCATTTCAATAAATCGATTTACGAACGGGCTTTCAACATGAGAAAAAGTATCATATTCATGGCCCTTGCGGCGGCTTGCTGCATCGGCTGTAAAAAACACTGTGAAATGGGAACATACGGCTACGACGCAGAATTTCTTGCGGACAAGGGGATCGGCACGGTCGAATTGAAAAGTGCCGACGGCCTTTCCAGGGTAATGGTGGTCCCCGCCTGGCAAGGGCGGGTGATGACCTCCACCACGGACGGGGATGCCGGCACCAGTTACGGCTGGATCAACTACAAGTTCATCGAATCCGGGGAAGTCAACCCGCAATTCAATCCCTTCGGCGGGGAAGAACGCTTCTGGATCGGACCGGAGGGAGGCCCTTTTTCCTGGTACTTCCAGCCGGGAGCGGAACAGATCTACGCCAACTGGAAGGTGCCGGCTGCGATTGACACGGAGCCCTACGACATCGCTTCCCGGTCCGGGACCGAAGTCGTTTTCACCAAGGACTTCACTTTGAGGAATGCGTCCGGCCACGACTTCGATATCGGTGTCCGCCGCACGGTCTCGCTGCTCACGGCGGAGGGCCTGCAGGGCCTGCTCGGCCTGCAACTGCCGGAGGGCGTGAAATCCCTCGCCTACAAGACGGAAAACACGCTGACGAACCGGGGCGATGCCGCCTGGACCCGTGAAACGGGGATGCCTTCGGTCTGGCTGCTCGGCACGTTCAACCCGACCCCGACCACGACGGTGTTCATTCCGTACAACCCCGGGGCGGAGGGCAAGCGCATCAATGATGCATATTTCGGAAAGGTGCCTGCCGACCGCCTCATGCTGGAAAACGGCATTGTCTATTTCAAGATCGACGGGGCCTGGCGGGCGAAAATCGGGCTTCCGGCCGGGATGGCCAAGGACCTCTG
>CABTXO010000213.1 GCA_902488725.1 uncultured Bacteroidales bacterium | reverse complement strand
TCAACCTGGCGGCCCTGTCCGGCTATACATAGCAATGTAGCATTCCTGGTGGGCCGAATGTCTATCAAATGTATCTTGACTGGGGAACTTTACCCGCCATACCCGGGTGTGCATAAACTTAAATTTCATTTCTATGACTCGTATCAGAAAGTATCTTTTCGGCTGCATCACCATCTTGGTTGCTTTGGCTGCATCTTCCTGTGTCCGGAAGTCTGCGGGAGAGGGTGCCGCCGAGATCGTCGTGAAGGTCGATGTGTCGAAGTCCGCGGCCTTTGATATCGATGCAGATGCTTCGCTGGAAAGGCTTGTGCCTCTGGAGACGACCGATTCTTCCTTGATCGGCTCCTTGGACAAGGTTCTGTTCGCCGGAGATGATATCGTTGTCCTGGACAAGAAGAACAAGCGGATCTTGCTTTTTTCCGGAACCGGCGCTTTTCTCCGTCAGATCGGGCGGCAGGGCAACGGACCGGCTGAATATGTCGAAGTCAGCGACCTGTGCTGCGACAAGACCGGCAAAATGCTGTACGCCTTCGACAGAATCAAGCGGAAAATGTTTCAATATTCACTTGACGGAGAAGATGTTCGCGTGATCCAGACCGGATTCACGGGGAATTCCTTCCTTCCGGCCCGGGACGGCTGGTGGCTCTATTATTCCTACCTCGACAACCCGGACCGGTGGAGCTTGATCCATGTCGATCCCGAGATGAAGCAGATCAGCGATGGTTACTTTCCTTACAAGGACTTCTTGCCGACGACCATGGAGCCGTGCTTCGCTACGGGTGGAGGAAAGGACCTTTTCTTCTACAACTACAGCAACTTCATCTACGAACTCACGGGCGGGAAGTTGAAACCGTACATCGAACTCGACTTCGGCGAGCGGACCTTGCCTTATGATCGGCTGCTGAAAGCCGAGACACCCCAGGAATACAGCGCGGCTGTGACGGAGTGCAAGGGTCTGGGCAACATCCGAAACGTACATTCGGCCGGCCGGTACATATTCCTGGAATTTTCGGAAGTCGGTTTCAACACTGTCGGAACTGCCTACTTCGGCATCATCGACACGAAGAAGCACGGGATGGCAGTTTTCGGCTCCTTCAATCGGTCGGAGATCCTTCGCGACCAGACGCTTCTGGGGGTGACGGAAGCAGACGAGATGGTGTTTGCGCTCTCTCCTGCGGGATATCTGGAGGACTATCCTGCCCAGCTAAAGGCTGTGGCTCCGGAACTGGCCTTTGACGACAACCCGATCCTTGCGTTCTATAAACTCCGGAATCAGGGCCAGTAATGGCCTCTCCTTGGCGATGAGAAGATTTCGCAATAATATTTTTCATATGATTTTGAAAAAGCAAGTGCTTATTGCGCTTTCGGGAACCGTCATGCTGCTTGTCATGCTTGCTGGCGGCTGCAAGAGGAACAAGGATGCGCGGACGGATCTTCCGTGCGTCGACGGCTACGAGGAGATTGCGGAGATTTACCCTGACGTAACGGCGGATGTCCGGATCGTCCCTCTGGAGGAGACGGACAGCTCGATGCTGGTCAGCATCAAGCAGGTCGAGCGTCTGGACTCCGCCTACCTCGTGTTCGACAATTTCAACGAGGCCCTGTACCGTTTTTCGCTGGACGGACAGCTGCTGAACAGGATCGGACGTAAAGGCCGCTCCGGAGCTGAATATGTCCGGCTGGATGCCTTTATCGCAGGTCCGGACGGGCGGGTGCTGCTTGTTGATGGCGCGACCGACCGGATCCTGGTCTATGGTCCGGACGGGCGGTACGTTTCGACTTACTCCTTTCCGAAACGGGCGCTGGGCTTCATGAACCAGGGGGTGTTCCTGGGGAATGATTCGCTGTTCGTGAGCAACCGCATCTTCGGGGAGGACAACGGCATATTCAGGAAGATCTGCCTGTCCGCCTGTACCGTTTTGACGGTCGGAACCGTGCCGATGAAGAGTCCGGGCATCGTGGAGAGCCTCTTGATCCATCCGATCTGCATCGGCGAACAGCCCGTGTTCGTCCGTCCGTTCAACGATGTTGTCTATGCGTTCGACCGGAACGGGGCTGCGGAGCCGCTTTTCCGTGTCGGGCATAGCAAGCCTCTGGCAGACAAGGAGTTCTTTGCCTCCCATCCCGTGTTCTCGTCCGCACAGACATCGATGGATCTGTCGTCTGCCGGCCTCTTCAGGGGCTTCACCTCCTTGTTCGCATCAGACCGGCACTACCTTCTGGGCGGCTCCAACACGGACTATTTTCTCGTCGGCAGGCAGTCGAATGTGGGGATTCGCCTGGTATCGGGCGGCGCGAAGCTGGAATCGATGCCGCTCCTGAACATCGCGGGCGCTTTCTCCGACGGTTTCATCGGTGTCTGGGAACCTTCCGGCTTCTCGTCGAAAATGCTGCTGGAAACGTTGGACAAGTCCGAAAGCGTGAAAGCCGCAGATTTCGCCGGCAAGCTCCGCGCGATCCCCGGAAACGCAAATCCCTGCCTGCTGGTGTATGGCATCAAGTAGGGCACCAATCCCCCGTGTTTTCTATTTTTGCGATGCGGTTCGGCAGCAAAGAAGGGCACGGTTTGCCGCGCGAGGCATTGAAAACTGTTTTGCTTCCGGAGTGACGGCTGCGGTCGTGAGCGCATACCTCGCGTACGACCCGTACCGGACGGAGGAGGACGAGGTGTTCGAACTCAATCTCCTGGCTTTGTCGGACGGCGATGAAGGCGAAGGCGGAGAAGGCGGCGAAGGTGGCATCAAGATTTCTAATAACTGGCTTTCTCCAAGGTGCAAGGTGGAGATTGTCGATTGTTTTGGAGGCGGGGCAGGCTGTAACAGCAGGGATTGCCCTGTGCATCCAAGACCGACCGGACATTGAATTATGCCATTTTTACAATGATACTGTTATGATCGGATCGATGAAGCCGCGTAGAAAGGGGAATGCGGTATCTTTATTCATTGTCATGGTGATCCTCTCTGCTTGTGGGGGGCGATGCTCCAATCCCATGACTGAACATTATGTGGCGTTGGATGAGCATAACTTGGATTCTTCTTTGGCGGAAAGGATCAGGGATGTTTCTTTCCTGGCACTTGAAACCAATGATATCACCCAGTTCGGGAGTATTGATAAGATTGCTTTTGAGAATGATTTGATCTATATCGGGGACTATGCTCTCGGGAAGATTCTGGTCTTCGGGATGGATGGTCGTTCCAGATTTGTGTTGGACCGGCAGGGAAGAGGGCCGGGAGAATATCTTCGGATTCAGAGTTTTGCTGTTGATGATGATGATCTTTTCCTGCTGGACAACACTTTGAGGCGGATATTTGTCTATGATTGCCATTCGGGTGATTTTCGGTACGAGGTTCATGCCCCGGTTGTCGCTTGGGATATGGAGTGTCTTGGAAACGGGGACTTCATATTTGCATTCGCACCGATGGAACAAGGGGGGTTGAAGAAGACGCAGCCTCTCAATCGTGTCTTCGTTGCCGATGGCGATTTCAAGATAAGAAAGAAAATGTTCGAATATTCAAAAGGCGAGTTCGATTTGCTCGGGTTCCCGCATGGCCGCTACCTCTACACCTGTGGAGACAAACTCGTGCATGGTTCGTTCAAGGATAACGGTTACCATCTTTTCAGCAGGGAGAATGGGGAGTATGTCGAGACGGCCATCTTTGGTTTCAAAAACGGTATTCCCCGTCGGCGATTGTTGGACCGTTCCGTATTGGATACTGATTGTACACATCTAATATCATGTCCATTGATGTGTCGGAATTATGTCGCCTTTGAAATCAGCATGAAGGATTTCACCGATTGGTGCGTATATGACTATGGTACGGAAAGAGCCTTCACAAACTCGCGGAAGTGTGCACGAAATTTTGTCTTTGATCTGATCGGAAGCTACGGTGATTCCTTTGTGGGATTCCTGCAGGACAGTGTATTTTA
>CABTXO010000212.1 GCA_902488725.1 uncultured Bacteroidales bacterium | reverse complement strand
GAGCCGCATCAGCAAGGAAAAGTATTCCAACGGCGTCAGCCCGTTCTTCTTCCAGAAGCGGGAAGCCTATGTGGACCCTGCTCTCCTTTCGACGCTCTACCGGCGGGGAGACCTGCGGGGATTCGTGGAAGGCTCCGCCGATGCGATGATCGGCATCGGAGGCACGAGCTACTACACAAAGGATCTCGCCTCGCTCAAATATTCAAACAACGAAGGCTACGACGACCTGCTGTTCATCCGTCTTGCGGAGATCAAGTTGAATCTGGCCGAGGCCCTCACGCGGGAAAGCGGATCCGTCACGGAAGCCGCGCTGAAGGAACTGAACGATGTCCGCTGCAAACCGTTCGCCCCGGCGGACAAACCCGCGGCCCTGCAGGTCTCCGATTTCCCGGATGCGAAGGCCTTGCTGGACGAAATTCTGACCGAGCGGAACCGCGAACTGGCCTTCGAGAGCCACCGGCGCTGGGACCTGATCCGGACCGGCGGCAAACTTCGCAAAGCCTCCGTCGGACCCGAGGGGATGATTCTCCCGATCCCCGACTACGAGGTGACGATTTCGAAGGGCAAGATCCAGCAGAACACCGCTTTCCGCTAAACTCCGACGTTCTTCGGAAGAATGCAGCAGGAACTCAATGAAAATATATTTTTACACAACCAATCTGAATAACACGCTACCATTATGCTACTGAGATCAATCCTTTCATCCGCCGTACTTTCCATCCTGCTGCCCCTCGGCCTCGGTGCAGCGAAAAACGACTACAGGCTGACCTCTCCCGACGGAAAGATCGCCGTGGACATCACCGCCGGAGGCAAGGTGGAATATTCCGTACAATTCAACGGCAAGGCAATCCTCGCGAAATCCGCGGTCGGCATGACCCTGTCCGACGGGACCGTGTTCGGGCGCGACGCGAAGGTGCGGAAAGTCCAGACGGGCGAAGTCCGGGAATCGGGCCTTCCGGCCGTCGCCTACAAGAAGGCCGCCGTGGACGATCACTACAACTACCTGACCCTCCAGTACAAGACCTGTTCGATCGAGTTCCGCGCCTACGACAAGGGCGTCGCCTACCGCTTCGTCTCGACGGCCAGGCGTGGCAGCTTCCAGGTGAAGGCGGAACAGGCGGAATTCAACTTCCCCGAAGATTGGAAGGCCTGGGTGCCCTATGTCCGGCCGGGATTCGACACCTTCGAACAGCAGTTCAAGACCTCCTTCGAGAACTATTACGAGCACATCAACCTGTCCGCCTGGAATCCCAAACGGCTTGCCTTCCTGCCCCTCGTGGTAGACGCCCCGGAGGGCGTCAAGGTCTGCCTGATGGAGTCCGACCTGTACAGCTATCCGGGCATGTTCCTGAACGGTGGCCAGCAGCTGAAGGGCGTGTTCGCCCCCTACCCCGACCGGATCGAGCAAGGCGGGCACAACATGCTGCAGGGCCTCGTCCAGACGCGCAAGGAGTACATCGCGCAGGCGGAAGCCGGCCGGCACTTCCCCTGGCGCATCATCGGCATCGTTCCGGAAGCCAAGGATCTGACGGACATGGATCTGGTCTGGCAGCTCGCAACCCCTGCGGAAGCTGGTTCGGACTGGAGCTGGGTGAAGCCCGGAAAGGTCGCCTGGGACTGGTGGAACGCCTGGAACATCTACGGAGTCGATTTCCGCGCCGGCATCAACAACGAGACCTACAAATACTACATCGACTTCGCGGCCGAAAAGGGCATTGAATATGTCATCCTGGACGAGGGCTGGGCCGTGAACAAGCAGGCGGACCTCTTCCAGATCATCCCGGCGATCAACCTGCCGGAGCTAATCGCCTACGCCAGTGCCAAGAACGTCGGCCTGATCCTTTGGGCAGGCTACTGGGCCGTGAACCGGGACATCGAGAAAGTTTGCAAGACCTATTCGGAGATGGGCATCAAGGGCTTCAAGGTGGACTTCATGGACCGGGACGACCAACCGATGGTGGAGTTCTACGAGAATGTCGCCGCAACCGCCGCGAAGTACCACCTGCTGGTGGATTTCCACGGTGCCTTCAAACCTGCCGGCCTGCAGCGGACCTATCCCAACGTTCTCAACTTCGAGGGCGTGAATGGCTTGGAGCAGCTGAAGTGGGACGACGGAGACCAGGTCACCTACGACTGCATCATTCCGTTCGTCCGGATGGCGGCCGGCTCCATGGACTACACCCAGGGCGCGATGCGCAATGCCACGAAGGGAAACTTCCGCGCCGTCTATTCGGAGCCGATGAGCCAGGGCACCCGCTGCCGGCAGCTGGCGGAATATGCCGTCTTCGATGCCCCGCTGACGATGCTCTGCGATGCCCCCTCCGCCTACCGGGCAGAACCGGAGTGCACCGACTTCATCGCCGCCTTCCCGACCACCTGGGACGAGACCGTCCCGGTCTGCGGTGAAATCGGGAAATATGTCGCCGTCGCGCGCCGGAAGGGGAACACCTGGTATGTCGGAGCGATGACCGACTGGTCGGCGCGGGATCTTACCCTCGACCTGGGCTTCCTCGGGAACGGCGCCTGGACCCTCACCGCCTTCCGGGACGGCGTGAATGCCGACCGAATCGCGCGGGACTACAAAAAGACCACCTTCGCCATGCCGGAGGGCAACCAGGTGAAGATCCACATGGCTCCCGGCGGCGGCTGGGCGGCTGTCATCACGAAATAGATCCGACATGAAGCGATTCCTCCTGCTGGCGCTGGCCTGCCTGGCCGGCATCTTGACACACGCCAAATCCGACAATCTCCGCCTGATGACGTTCAATATCCGGCTGGCTTCTCCCGATGATGCGGGGCAGCAGAGCTGGGTCGCGCGGAAAAAGGCATGCGCCAAGGTGCTCGAAAAACAGAAACCGGACCTCATCGGGTTGCAGGATGCCCATTTCGAACACACTTCGTTCCTGCTGTCGGAACTGAAGAAGTACCAGCTGGTGGACCGGCACGAGAAGCCCGGCGCACTGGAACCCATTCTGGACGCCAACGACAATCCGATTCTCTACCGGGGCGACAAGTTCGAACTGCTGGACTACGGCATTTTCTGGCTGAATCCGAGCCAGACCCCGCTGAGCAAAGGCTGGGATGCCTCCGGGGTGCGGAACGTGACCTGGGTCAAGCTCAAGTTCAGGCATTCCGGATTGATCTTCTTCTACTTCAACACGCGTTTCGACCCCTCAGGCACCGCCGCCCGGACGGAATCCGCGAAGCTGACTGCGGAGAAAATCAAGGAAATCGCCGGAGACGGTGCGGTCGTGTTCCTGGGCGGGGGCTTGTCCGACGATCAGGGTGCCATGAAGTCCCTGAACGACTATCTGCAGTCGGCCCGCAACACCGTCAAGAAGGCGGACAAGGCACCGACCTACAACGGATTCGGAAAAGGACAGCCACGGGTGGCCGACCATCTCTTTTTCCGGAACGCGGAAGCCCGTTCGTTCGATGTCATCGACGAAAGCAAGTACGGCGTGAAATACCTGTCGGACCACTATCCCGTCTGCGCGGATTTCAAGATATCCACTCCGAAGAAGAAGCGATAGGCCGCCGCTGCAGCAGCAGGCCGGGGCCGGCTCCGGGTTCGATGCCGGCAGCGAAGATGGCAGACATGATGGCGAATCCCGCCAGAATCGCGAACAGCCGGTCGGCCACTGAGGTGTCAGCAGTTACAGATTCCCGCATTTCCTTATCCATTAATATTCAGAATATTACAGAATTCAATCGGTCAAGAAAACCACTTCTTGAAACTCATAAAAATCTGATTGATAGGCAATGAAACATTGCTGTTTTAACTCCGAAATGCCGCCGAACGGGGAGTATGGACCCGAAGTGCTGCCGCAGTTCGCACTTCCCTGTGGCGTATGGAACCGGAGGCACCGCCAGAGAAGTGCGGCACGCAGGAGTAACGGATCAAGTCCAAAGTCATGTGATTAGCCGTTGCGTTCAATCTCTGCGTTCAAT
>CABTXO010000211.1 GCA_902488725.1 uncultured Bacteroidales bacterium | reverse complement strand
GCCCCGTCCGACGCCGTCGTGCTCTTCGACGGGAAGGATCTTTCCGCGTGGGAGGACGTGAAGGGCGGACCGGCGCGCTGGAAAGTCCACGACGGGGTGATGACGGTGGACAAGAAGACCGCCAGCATCCGCACGAAGGCATCTTTCGGGAGTTTCCAGCTCCATCTGGAATGGCAGGTCCCCGAGGGCATCACAGGGGAGAGTCAGGCGCGGGGCAACAGCGGCGTCTTCCTCCAGGACATGTACGAGGTCCAGATCCTCGACAACTACCGGAACGAGACCTACGTCAACGGCATGGCCGCCTCGATCTACAAACAGACGCCCCCGAAGGTCAATCCGATGCGGAAACCGGGCGAGTGGAACGTGTATGACATCATCTACAACGCGCCGGTGTTCAACGAGGACGGTACCTACAAGATTCGCCCCTACGTGACCGTGATCTTCAACGGAGTGGTCGTCCAGAACAACACGGAGATCTGGGGCACCACCGAGTACGTCGGCTGGCCCCGGACCGTCAAGCACGGGGACGGGCCGATCCAGCTGCAGATGCACGGGGATCCCAGCCAGCCCATCAGTTTCCGGAACATCTGGCTGCGCAGGCTGTAAACAGAGAGGAGTGGCTAAGAATGCAGAGAGCGGGTGGCCGGCCATCCGCTCTCGTTTCGGCAGCATGCTGCCTCGTAGTGGGTAGGAGAATCGAACTCCTATTGCGAGATTGAGAATCTCGAGTACTAACCGTTATACGAACCCACCGTATTTCGAGACTGCAAAGATAGGGAAAAAACTCTTGGTTGCAAATTTTTTCCTCCTGTCAGCAAAAAAAGAAGTCCGCTGCATGCAGCGGACTTCTTCCGGGCTACCGTTCCGGAAATTAATTCTGGCGGCTCTTGTATCGCTGGTAGAATTTGTCAACGCGGCCGGCGGTGTCAACGAGCTTGACCTTGCCGGTGTAGAAGGGGTGCGAGGTGTTGGAGATCTCGACCTTCACGACCGGGTACTCGACTCCGTCCACTTCGAGGGTCTCTTTGGCCTCGGCGCAGGAACGGGTGATGAACACGGTGTCGTTCGACATATCCTTGAAAGCTACAAGTCGGTAGGTTTCGGGATGAAGTCCTTTTTTCATGATGATTGGATTAATCTTTAAATTATTTCGGACTGCAAATTTACGCTTTTTTCCCAACATATCAAATAATTTGCTATATTTGCTCATACTTGACTTGTAACTGTACAATAATCAATACACAAACCAACAACATTATGGCGTATCAAGAGACAACCAGGACCTCGTATGGTCAACGTGTCAAGAATTCATTCGGGGGAGTCGGAACAGGCATTCTTCTCCTGATTGTGGGAACCTGTCTCCTTTGGTGGAACGAAGGCAGGGCCGTGAAGACCACCAAAATGCTCAAGGAGGCCCAGGGGGTCACGGTGGAAATGCCGGACATTTCCAAGGTGGATCCGCAGTTTGAAGGCAAGCTCGTGCATGCCACCGGACTGCCGGTGACAACGGACTCCCTGTACGATGCGGAATTCGGCTTTGGCGCGACGGCCGTGCGGATTTCCCGCAAGGTCGAGTACTACCAGTGGGTGGAACATTCCTCTTCCCAGACCAAGGACAAAATCGGCGGCGGGCAAGAGACGGTTACGACCTACACCTACGACCGGCAATGGGTGGGCAGTCCGGTCAATTCGTCCACCTTCAGTGATCCGGAGTACAAGAACCAGAACCGTACCCTCGCGCAGTACGACGACAGCCGGGAGTATGCGCAGCATGTCACTTTCGGCGCCTACACCTTGACGGACCGCCAGATCGCTTCGATTTCCGGGGACCAGCCCATGGAAGTCGTGCTGACCCCGGAAAAGCTCGCATCCCTCAACCAGGAACTGAACGGCAACAGAATGTTCAAACAGGACCTGGTCCACGTGAGCGGCAACGTCATCTACCTGGGTGCCAATTCCAACACGCCCGAGATCGGTGATGTCCGCATCACCTTTGAGAAGGTGCTTCCGGCAGAAGTCTCCATCATGGCGCAGGTGAAGGGGGACACCTTCACCAGCTTCAAGGCGAAGAACGGCAAGGAGTTCTCCACGCTGGTGATGGGAAACCGGACGGCCGACGAGATGTATGAAGGGGAACACCAGACCAACAGGATCCTGCTCTGGGTGTTCCGCGTCCTGGGCTTCCTACTGATCGCGGGCGGACTCAAGGGCATCTTCAACGTGCTGGTGACCCTGCTGAAGGTGCTGCCGTTCGTGGCCAACATCGTGGGCCTGGGGACCGGCCTGGTCTGCAACGTCGTCGCCTTCGCGTGGGCGCTCATCGTGATCGCGCTCGCCTGGCTGGCCTACCGGCCGCTGCTGGGCATCGCCCTGCTGGTGGTCGCCGGAGCCACGATCTTCTACTTCGCATCCCGCGGCAAGGCCAACAAAAAGGAGGCGCCTGTCCAGACGCCTCCCGAGACTCCTGCGGCATAGTCCGCCGGACTTCTACCGCATTTTGTATTCCAGCAGAATGGCGTCGACCTTCTGCTGGATTTTTTTCGCCAGTGCCCGGTTGGCGGGATCGGAGGTCGGAATCGCCAGGATGTCACCGGTGGCGGCCACCACCGAGTTTCCCTCGATCTCGCCCTGTTCGAGCTGACCCAGCAGATGCGAGAAGAGCCGGCCCTTTTCTTCCTCCGTCACGGCGTAGTTCCATTGCAGGGCCTCTTCCAGACCGACGCGGCGCACGCCTTGGTTATGGGAGCAATCGACGGGCTTGATGGCCACGTCCGGGAACATCGCGCGGATTTTTTCCAGTTTGCCGATGTTGTCGTGGAAGGCGTGCACCAGCGCATCCAGCGCCGTGTAGCGCCAGGTCATCCTGCCGCGGTTGAGGCTGTTCGTGTAGCAGGTCATCACGTCATTGTACACGGGAACGACGGTCACCTGCTCCATGCCGGCCGTACGGGCTTTCCGGAGCACATTCTCCAGCCTCCCTTCCTCGGAAAGATCGGCATCGTAGATCAAGCCGGCATGTTTCAGGTTGAGTTCGCGGACCGCCGTGCTCTTCCCGCTGGACGGCGGGCCGGTGACGATGACGAGGTCCTTCTTCCCGGAGCGCAGCGCTTTCTGGATCATTTTGTTGAATATGGCATCTTCCACCAGCCGTTCCGCCTCCTGGAAGTCGGCTGCATTGGGACCGGTGTAGCCCAGGGGACGGAACAGCATCCGGACGTCGTCGGGATTCAGCGTGTTGCCAGCGGACCCCAGATACTTGTCGGTCAGCAGGACCATCCGGGGCTTTGCCCATTCGGCGGCCTTTTCGCGGATCAGCTGCGGCTGCGGCGCTTCGATGGTGTAGGCGGCAGGGTTCGGCTGGCTGCGGGTGTGCCGGCGGATGTCCATCAACTTTTCGCCGGCCAGGTAGGTGTCGCCGGGCAGCTGGTACCGGGCGTTCCCGTTCGGATCCTCCCGGAACAGCATCAGGGACTCTTCTCCCCGGTCCACGAACAGGACCCGGCCGCGCGGGGACAAGTTGTATTCCCCGTCGCCCAGCACGGCGTTCACGAGGCAGTTGGTGTCCCACATGCGCTGGCCCGTATCGCAGGTGTAGTTGGTGTAGACGGCCTTGATGGGGTTGTGCTCCGTGTAGGAAAGGTCCACGAGCACGTCCTTCGGCGGATAGTCCATCATGTCCCCGATGTTGCTGGGAGACATGACGATGTCCACGTTGGCGGGCAGCTTGTCGTAGAAGACGGCCGACTGCCGGGAGGCGGCGCGCATGTTGTAGCCGCTCAGGCTGTCGCCGCTCTCGAAGCGGCCGGACTGGATGTACACCGACTTCACCTTCTGCCCGAAGAGGTCGACGCCGCTGAGGTCTGAATATTCATCCGCGCCCGATTCGAACAGTTCGGCGAGCGTGGTGACGAAGCCGATCGCGACGACCACGACCGAGTGGTCGTCGGCCTGGCTGAGGAGCCGGCGGGAGAGCTTGTAGCCG
>CABTXO010000210.1 GCA_902488725.1 uncultured Bacteroidales bacterium | reverse complement strand
GGTCTTCAACAATTACCACCAGGCGCAGTTCGTCGGCACCGCGGCCCTCTGCGTCATCCTGTTCAGCGGCGGCATGGAAACGCGTTTCTCGTCCGTCAAGCCGGTGCTGCGGGAGGGCATCCTGCTCTCCACGGTCGGGGTGATCCTCACGACGGCCTTCACGGGACTGTTCATCTTCCTGATGGTACGTACCGGCCTCTTTTCCGCCCCTGTCCCCCTGCTGATCTGCTTTCTGCTGGCCGCCGTCATGTCCTCCACGGATTCGGCGACCGTGTTCAGCATCCTGCGGAACAACCGGATGCAGCTGAAGGAAAACTTGCAGCCGGCGCTCGAACTGGAATCGGGCTCCAACGACCCGATGGCCTACGTGCTCACCATCGTGCTGATCCAGTGCGCCGGGGCGGTTTCCGGTCCGGACGCAGCGCAAGGGATCGACACCTGGCGGATGATCGGGAATGCCGTCGGAACGTTCTTCCTGCAGCTGGTCATCGGCACGGTGCTGGGAATCGCCATCGGCCACCTGGCGGTCTGGATCCTCAACCGGATCAACCTGCACAGCACCCCGCTCCATGCCATTCTCCTGTTGTCCATCGGTTTCTTCACCCTGTCCGTGACCGGACTGCTGAAAGGCAACGGCTTCCTGGCCGTGTACCTCGCGGGCATGCTGATCGGAAACAAGCCGGTGGCCAACAAGCGGGAAATCGGCAAGTTCCTGGACGGCATGACCTGGCTGATGCAGATCGGGATGTTCCTGACCCTCGGTCTGCTGGTCAACCCGCGGGACATGCTCTCCGTCGCCCCTGCCGCCCTGCTGATCGGCACCTTCCTGATGCTGGCCGCCCGTCCGCTGGCCGTGTTCCTCACCCTGCTCCCCTTCCGCAGGCTGTCCTTCAAGGCAAGAACTTTCGTGTCCTGGGTCGGCCTCAAGGGCGCCGCCCCCATCATATTCGCGACCTATCCCGTGATTGCGGACATTCCGGGGTCGGACCAGATCTTCAACATCGTGTTCTTCATCACCCTGCTGTCGATGCTGATCCAGGGAATGAGCATTCCGGCGGTCGCCCGCCGGCTGAAGCTGGACCTGCCGCAGGAAAGGAAGCCCGAGACCTTCGGCATCGAGATCCCGGAAGAGGCCGGGAAGCTCCTGGACGCGCGGCTGACCGATGACGACCTGTCTGAAGGCAACACCCTCAAGGAAATCTCGCTGCCGGAAGGAACGCGTGTGGTGATGATCCATCGGGGCCGGGAGCTGATCATTCCGGACGGTTCGGTCGAACTCCGGGCCGGGGACGAACTGCTGATGATCACGGGCAATCCGTTGGACGAATCGGAAGAATAACGTACCTTTGCAATGCGAACAGACAAAATTTCAAGAATATGAAAAGAATCGTACTCATCCGTCACGGCGAGAGCCAGTGGAACAAGGAAAACAGATTTACCGGCTGGACCAACGTGGACCTCAGCGAAAAAGGCATCCAGGAAGCGCTGGACGCCGGCAAGGCCTTGAAAGAGGCGGGCTTCACCTTCGAAGTCGCCTACACCTCCTACCTGAAGCGGGCCATCAAGACCCTCAACAACGTGCTGGACCAGATGGATCTGGACTGGATTCCGGTCAAGAAGACCTGGCGGCTGAACGAAAAGCACTACGGCATGCCGCAGGGGCCCAACAAAACCGAGACGGCGGCCAAATACGGCGAGGCGCAGGTCAAGATCTGGCGCCGCAGCTTCGACGTCGCCCCCGACAACCTGCCCGACAGCGACCCGAACAGCGCCACGCAGGATCCCCGCTACGCCGGCGTGCCGGACCAGTATATTCCCCGCACCGAAGCCCTCAAGGAATGCATCGAGCGGGTGATGCCCTACTGGGAATGCAAGATCTTCCCCTCCCTGAAGAAGCACGACAGCATCGTGGTGGTCGCGCACGGCAACAGCCTCCGCGGCGTCGTGAAGCACCTGAAAAACATTTCCGACGCGGACATCACGGGCCTGAACATTCCGACCGCGGTTCCCTATGTCTTCGAATTCGATGACAACCTCAACCTCGTGAAGGACTACTACCTGGCGGATCCGGAAGAGCTCAAACGCAAGCAGCAGGCCGTCGCAAACCAGGGTGCAGCCAAAAAGTAACCGAATTGTAATCGTCCCGTAACGAATTCCTGACATTCGGTGCGGACATTTGCCCCAGTTAAAACTCGAAACCATGGAGAGTCTTTATCTGGGGCTTGTCGTATTCTTGATCGGCCTTGCAGTTTTCGATTTGATTGTCGGCGTGAGCAACGATGCCGTCAACTTCTTGAATTCCGCCATCGGCGCGAAGGTCGCCACGTGGAAAACCATCATGATCGTCGCCGGCGCGGGCATACTCATGGGCGCCACGACCAGCAGCGGCATGATGGACATCGCCCGCCACGGCATCTTCCACCCTTCGATGTTCTCGTTCCGGGAAATCATGTTCATCTGCGTAGCGGTGATGATCTCGGACATCGTCCTGCTCAACATATTCAACAGCCTGGGACTCCCCACCTCCACGACGGTTTCGATGGTCTTCGAACTGTTGGGCGGTACCGCCGCCCTGACGATGGTGAAGCTCGCGGGCGGAAACGGCATGATGGGGATCGGCGACTACATGAACACGGACAAGGCGATCGAAGTCATCGGTGCAATTTTCATCTCGGTCGCGATCGCATTCGTGTTCGGCGTGGTGCTGCAGTACCTTGCCCGGCTGCTGTTCACCTTCTCCTACAAGAAGAGGCTCACGTGGAAGATCGGTCTCTTCGGCGGGCTCGCCACGACCACGATCATCTACTTCATGGTGTTCAAGAGCATGAAGAATTTCACCTTCCTCCGGCCGGAGGTGATGGACTGCATCAAGGCGAACACGGGGCTCCTGCTGCTGTACTGCTTCATCGGGTCCACGATGCTGATGCAGATTTTGTATTTCCTGAAAGTCAACGTGTTCCGGGTGCTGGTGCTGATGGGGACCTTTGCGCTCGCGATGGCCTTCGCCGGCAACGATCTGGTCAATTTCATCGGAGTACCGTTGACCGGCCTGGCCTCGTACACGGACTTCATGGCGAACGGTTCAGGGGATGCCGCCCGCTTCATGATGTCTTCGTTGAGCGGGCCTGCCAAGACTCCGTTCCTGTTCCTGACGGGTGCCGGTCTCATCATGGTCATCGCCCTGCTGACCTCCAAGAAGGCGCAGAACGTGATCAAGACCTCCGTCGACCTTTCCCGTCAGCACGAAGGCGACGAGATGTTCGGGAGTTCAAAGGTTGCGCGCGTGCTCGTGCGGGCCTCCAACAACGTGGGAGCCTTCTTCGCGGATGCGGTTCCCGACCGGACGAAAGCCTGGATCGCGAAGCGTTTCGACACGGATGACATCCAGCTGGAAAACGGAGCCGCTTTCGACGAGGTCCGCGCCACCGTCAGCCTGGTGGTGGCCAGTCTCCTGATCGCGCTCGGCACCTCCCTGAAACTGCCTCTCTCCACGACCTACGTCACCTTCATGGTGGCCATGGGCACTTCTCTCGCCGACAAGGCGTGGGGACGCGAGAGCGCAGTGTACCGCATCACGGGCGTGGTCTCCGTGATCGGAGGCTGGTTCGTCACCGCCGCAGCCGCCTTCACCATCTGCTTCGTGGTCGCCCTGATCAATTACTACGGGGGCTTCGTGGGCGTCGGCGCGATGATCGCCATGGCCGTGTACATCCTCATCCGGACCAACATCCGCTACCGCAAGCGCAAGGAGGAAGAGCACAGTGACACGATCTTCAGCGAAATGATGCGCTCCACCGACAAGGATGCGACCCTGAAACTGCTGCAGGACCACGTCGCGAAGAGCCAGTCCGCGTTCATGCAATATGTGGACGAAACATTCATGCAAGTGACGGACGGCTTCATCAAGGAGAATCTGGGCATGCTGCGCAAGGCGAAGGAATCCATGATCCGCAAACGCGAAGAACTGAAGAACTCGCGCCGG
>CABTXO010000209.1 GCA_902488725.1 uncultured Bacteroidales bacterium | reverse complement strand
CCTGCTCAAAGGCATCACCGATGCCGGTGCCGATGTCTATGACATCGGTCTGAGCACGACGCCGATGGTCTATTTCGGCACCGCGAACTACGGCTTCAAAGCCTCCGTCCAGATCACGGCCTCCCACAATCCGAAGGAATACAACGGGATGAAGGTGTCCCGCGAGAACGCCCTTCCCGTGGGGCTGGATTCCGGCCTCGGACAGATCCAGACATGGATCGAGTCCGGCCGTCCGACGCCCGTCGCGGCGAAGCCCGGACAGGTGATCGCGAAAGACATCCACCAGGACTATCTGCAGTTCCTGCTGCAATATAAAGCGGACTGGTCCAACCTGAAGATCGCCATGGACCTGTCGAACGGTATGGCGGGGCTGTACGCACGCGAAATCTTCGGAGACGCACCTTCCTACCTGTTCGAAGAGCTGGACGGAACCTTTCCGAACCACGAGGCCAACCCATTGATCCGCAAGAATGTGGAGCCGCTGGAAGCGGAAGTGAAACGGATCGGGGCCGATGTCGGTGTGATCTACGACGGAGATGCCGACCGGGTGATCTTCGTCGACGAGCGGGGAAATTTCGTCTCTCCCGACTTGATGATCGCCGTGCTCGGACACTATTTCGTGGGCGAACGCCACGAGAAGGGCATTGTCCTGCAGGACATCCGCAGTTCCAAGGGGGTGGGGGAATACCTCGTTCCGATGGGGATGACGATGCAGACCTGGAAGGTCGGCCGTGCTTTCGCCGCGCACAAGCTCCGCGAGCTCGACGGCATCTGGGGAGGGGAGCTGGCCGGGCATTACTATTTCCGGGACTTCTTCTATTCCGACAGCGGGCTGCTGGCATCGATGCTGGTACTGCGCGTCCTTTCCGCCATGAAGGCCAAGGGGGTTTCCTTCAGCCAGCTGATCGGATCGATCGCCCGCTACCAGAACTCCGGCGAAATCAACTTCCGGCTGGAGGACAAGGCCGGGGCGATGGAAGCCGTCAAGGCCCATTTCCTGGCGCAGGAGAAAGCGGAAGCGGTGATGGATTTCGACGGCTACCGGGTGGAATTCCCGGAGTGGTGGTTCAACATCCGCCCGTCGAACACGGAGCCCTATCTCCGGTTCATCTGCGAAGCTGCTTCCCGTGAACTGCTGACAGAAAAAATTCAAGAAGTCGAGAACCTCCTGCAGGAAAAGTTCGACGCCCGCCGTTGCCGTTGATCTTTTGCGTACAAAACATTGAGACTTTCCATGAACCCTAAACCTTTCGCGACAAGCCTTTCTCTTTGGTTGCTTGCTCTGACGTTGTCTTTTTCCGCTGTCCCTGCCGTTGCGCAGGATACCACGATCAAAAACAAGAAACAGGCGGAACTGCTCGTCCCCCGTCCGGCCATGCAGCCGGTCAAATCCATGGACCCGGGCGAGGCGGAGACGCTGGACACCCTTGACACGGCCAACCCCCACATCAAGATCCTTCTGCTGTCCGACTACACCTGGCGGTACTACAAGGATGCCAACTACGGCCGGGACCTGGCGGAATTCAATGAATATTGGAACGATATGCAGCCGGATCCCTACCATGTGGGGTTGGATGCCCTGCCGGACGAGATCGCACTCTGGATCGTCGATTCGCTCTGCGGCTACCGCTGTCCGAACCAGACTGAAGTCTACTCGAAATTCGGCTACCGGCACCGCCGCCGCCATCAGGGCGTAGATCTTCCGCTCAAAACCGGTACGCCGGTTTATGCCGCCTTCGACGGCAAGGTGCGGATGTCCAAGTACTACCGGGGCTACGGCAACCTCGTCGTGCTCCGCCACGAGAACGGATTGGAAACCTTCTACGGCCATCTGTCAAAACTGATGGTGCAGGAAGGGGATTGGGTCAACGCCGGTTCGATCATCGGTCTGGGCGGTTCCACGGGGCGTTCCACCGGCCCCCACCTCCATTTCGAGACCCGGTACAAGGGCTATGCGTTCGACCCGCAGTGGCTCATCGACTTTCCGTCCGGAACCCTGCGTCACCGGCTCTTCGTGCTGAAGAAGAAGTACCTCAACGCAGGCAGCAAGTACGTCCCGGAAGACGAGCAGGAAGAGATCGACATCCTCGAGGGCGACGCCAAGGACCGGGAAGAAGCGGCTGCCAAGGCCGAAGCCGAGCGCAAGGCGCAGTCGGCTGCCCAGTACCACAAAATCCGCAGCGGGGACACGCTGGGCGCCATCGCCAGCCGCTACGGCACCACCGTCAACAAACTCTGTCGCCTGAACGGGATCTCCGGCCGGACGGTTCTGCGGATCGGCCGCAAGATCCGCGTAAAATAGGAAACCTCGTCATCTGCTCCTCCCGAGCACGAAACTGGCCAGGTAGCCGAACAGGCAGCTGGGAGCCAGCTCCGGAAATCCGAACAGGATCGAAGAAGCATTCGTGAACGCATTGACCAGCAGCAACAGAAGCACCCCTCCGGCAAATCCGGTGATCGCACTCATGCTGCCGATGCGTTCTGTGAATATGCCCATGCAGAAGAGTCCGCCGAGCCCGCTCGTCAACAGACCTAGGAGGAAGTTGAAGTGATCCCAGAGGGAAGCGATGTCAATGGTGGCCAGCAGCAGGGCCATGCCCCCCAGACTGCCCGTAATGATGCCGGCGATGCGGACAAACCGTATTTTTGTCCGGTCGGATGCCTGCGGGCGGAGCTTGGTGTAGAAATCCTCCGTCATCCCGGCCTTGGATTGAAGGAACCGGACCGGGGGGCGGCGAAAGTAGCCGGAGTCGGGAGGCTTCCTGGATGTAATCTGGGAATCTTGGCTTGTCCATCGTTGGGAAGAGAATGCTGCCTGTCGGGAAAGACAACGACGGAAAGCCCTGCAAGGTATGCGGACAGTACCCGCGGACTGGGCATGCGGACAGTACCTCTGGTCAGGATGTGAGAAGACGGACGGAAAACAGAACAACAGAAGAGCGCCGGCAGAATGGCCGGCACTCTTCCACGAAACCCCGGCGACTTGCAGGATGTTTGTGACCTGCCGGATGTTGAAGACTTATCGGATGTCGGCGATGCTCATGATGTCCGAGAAGACGCCGGCGGCGGTGACGTCGGCACCGGCGCCGTAGCCTTGGATCAGCATCGGATGCTTGTTGTAGCGTTCGGTCGTGAGCAGGACGATGTTGTTGGCGCCCTCCAGCACGTAGAAGGGATGCTGCTCCGGAATTTCGCGGAGCGACACGGAATATTTCCCGTCCTCCATCTTGGCCACGAAACGCCAACGCTTGTGTTCGGCCTCCAGCCTGCGCCGCTTCTCTTCAAAGTCGGCATCCAGCGTAGGCAGCTTCTTCCAGAACTCCTCCGTGCTGCAGTCGAAAAACGCAGAAGGGATGAAGAGGTCCGCCTGCACGTCGTCCAGGTTCACTTCGTACCCCGCCTCGCGGGACAAGATCACCAGCTTGCGGATTACATCCGTCCCGGAAAGGTCGATGCGCGGATCCGGTTCCGAATAGCCCTGCTCCTTCGCCATCCGCACCGCCATGCTGAACGGAACCTCCGCGGAAATGCTGTTGAAGATGAAGTTCAGCGTTCCGCTGACCACCGCCTCCATCCGCAGAATCCGGTCACCGCTGTTGCGCAAGTCGTTGATCGTCTTGATGATCGGCAGTCCCGCTCCGACATTCGTCTCGAAAAGGAACTTCACGTTGCGCCGGTGTGCCGTCTCCTTCAGTTTCCGGTAGGCGGCATAGTCCGACGAAGCGGCGATCTTGTTCGCCGCCACGACCGAAATGCCATGGTTGAAGAAATCTTCGTACAGTTCCGCGATCTCCGCACTGGCCGTGCAGTCGACGAACACCGAATTGAAGATGTTCATCCCGATCACGGCTTCCTTCAGCAGCTGCGGCGTGAGGGGGTCTCCCTGTTTCAGGGCCTCCTGCCAGTGTGACAGATCGAAGCCATGCCAGTCGAAGCACCCGCGGTTGCTCCGCGCGATGCCCACGACATTGATCTTCAGGTTCCAGTCGCGCTTGAGCTTCTCCTGCT
>CABTXO010000208.1 GCA_902488725.1 uncultured Bacteroidales bacterium | reverse complement strand
GGGGGGAGGAGGCGGGCCAGCGGGGCCGCCCGCCGCGCCCGGCCCGGGCTTTTGCGGGAGGAGGGGGGGGCGGCGGCCCGCCGGTTCCTCGGCGTGCCCTACCTGTGGGGCGGGACCTCGGTCAAGAACGTGGACTGCAGCGGACTGACGCGGAGCGTGTTCTTCCTCAACGGAATCCTGCTCCCGCGGAACGCTTCGCAGCAGGCGAAGGTGGGGGAAGACGTGCCGATCTTCACGGCGGACCGGCAGGTCACCGCCACTGCGCTGCAACCCGGAGATCTGCTGTTCTGGGGGCGTGCGGCCACGGATTCGACGCGCGAGCGGATCACGCATGTGGGGATGTACCTCGGGAACTACCGCTTCATCCACGCTTCGCAGGTGGTCCGGATCCAGTCGCTGGATCCCACGCAGCCCGACTACTATGCCCGCAAGCCCGTCCGCGCCCGCCGCATCCTCGGCCATGTGGACGAATCCGGCTCGGGCATCGTGTCGGTTCTCGGAAGTCCGGCGTATTTCCGGTCAAAGTAACGAACGGGTACCGGACCGGCAAGGCGGCTTCCGCCGCCCGGCCGGAGGGTGCAAAAAGAGGCTGGCCAATACTTTTTGGTCAGCCTCGATGGAAAAACGCCCGTGATTCTTCACCGGTGTCGGCACCCCAGGAAGTTCCCCAGGGACTGGTATTTTTCATAGACAGACAAGTAGTTCCGATGCCGGTCGACATCCGGGAGGTATTCCCGGCCCAGGGGTGCCTGCATCGCCTGCTGCGCGGAAGCCAGATCCGGATGGATGCCGGCGGCCACGGCAGCGAACATCGCGGCGCCCAATGCACAGGACTGGTTGCAGTCCACCACCCGGATAGGCATTCCGGTCACATCCGCAAGCACTTGCATGACAAACGGAGACTTCCGCGGAATGCCGCCGACGGCGAGCACGGAAGTGATGGGTATGCCCTGGGACAAGAACGTGTCGGCGATGGCCTTCGAACCGAAAGCGGTGGCTTCGACCAGGGCGCGGTAGATCATCGGGGCGGAGGTGCCCAGGGTCAGCCCCGTCAGCGCCCCTTTCACATTCGGATCGGCATCCGGGGTCCGGCGGCCGTTCAGCCAGTCCAAGGCCAGCACGGCCGTGTTCCGGTCCGAAAGGACGGCCGCTTCGGCTTCCAGTTCCGGAAGGAGGCTCGACCGGATGTCCCGCAGCCGTTCGGGATCCTGCTTCCGCAGCGGCCAGAGCAGCAGTTCCCGGAACCAGGCGAAGACATCGCCGAAGGCGGACTGCCCCGCTTCGAAGCCGACCAGACCCGGAACGACGGATCCATCCACCTGGCCGCATATTCCTTGAATCCGCCGTCCCGCCACAAAAGCAGGGTCGCTGACCAGGATGTCGCAGGTAGAAGTTCCGATGATGCGCGTCAGGACACCCGGGGCGATGGACGCTCCGGCTGCCCCTACGTGGGCATCGACGGAACCGCTGGCGACTTTCAGGCCCGGCGGGAGACCCAGCATGTCCGCAATTTCCTTCCGGATGGTACCGGCACAGCGATCGGCCGTGCAGGTTTCGGAAGCGAACCGGCTCCGCATCCTGCCCAGCGCAGGGTCGAGCTGCGTCAGGAATTCTTCGGAAGGCAATCCGCCCCATTCCGCACTCCACATGGCCTTGTGGCCTGCCGCACAACGGCTGCGGACGGCTGTCTCGGGTGCCTTGTTTCCGGTCACCCAAGCCGTCATCCAGTCACAGTGCTCGATCCACGACCAGGCAGCTTCGGCTACTTTCCGGTTGGTCCGCAGCACATGCAGCACCTTGGACCAGACCCATTCCGATGAATAAGTCCCGCCGGAACAGGCGGTGTAGTCGACCGGATGGCTTCGCGCAAGGGCATTGATCTCATCCGCCTCCGCCTTGGCCGTGTGATCTTTCCACAGGATGAACATGGCGTCAGGCTCTTCGGAGAAGGCCGGATGCAGTGCAAGGGGATCTCCTTCCCGGTCCACCAGCACCGGGGTGCTGGCGGTCGTGTCGAACGAAATGCCGGCGATGCCGGCGGCGACATCCGGACCGGCCTGGAACACGGCATCCCGGATGACCCGGGAAAAGGTCTCCAGGTAGTCCAGTGGATGCTGCCGGTACCGGTCGGCGGAAGGATCGCAGTACAGTCCTTCCCCCCATCGCGGATACGCTCCATCCACCTCCGCCACAAAAGTACCGTCGGAGGCATCCACTACCACGGTGCGACAGGAATCCGTTCCGAAGTCGACACCGACGACATATTTGCGATCAGGAAACATAGGCCCCCCGCTTTTCTTGTTGCGCACAAAATACGGCTGCATAGTAGAAGATGACGGCGAAAGCGACTGCGGGAACGAGGTAGGCGACGGCAATGCTTCCGGACTGATCCGAAAGGATGCCCTCGATCTGGGTAAGGACGGAGGCTCCGGCAATCGCCATCACCATGCCGGATCCGCCCAGCTTGGTATCCTCCCCGAGCCCTTTCATGCCGATGCCGTAGATGGTCGGGAACATCAGGGACAGGCAGCCGGAGATCATCATCAGACAGTACACCCCGAAGAATCCGTGGCCGAACACGGTCCCCAGGCAGCACAGGACGCCGAGTCCCGCGAGAACGGCGAGCATCTTGCGCGGATTGAAATACTTCATCAGCCAGGTGCAGATGAAGCGGCCCAGCACGAACAGGACCAGCGACATGATGTAGTAGGTCGCACCGGCCTGCTCGGCCGTCCTGGGCAGCAGGGCGTCCAGTCCGACGGCTTCGCAGACGGCATAGAAGCCTTCCGCCAGCGGTTCGACTCCCCGCAAGGCAGCGATAATCTGACCGGAAGCGGCGTCGGGGCCAAGTGCGCCGACGACTTCGTCGAAACGCAGCTGCTGCATCGCATAGCGGATGACATAGGACCAGACTGCGATTTGGGCGCCGATGTCGAAGAACTGGGCAACCACGCCCCACACATAGTTCTTGTTCTTGACCAGCCGTCTGAAGGACCCTTTCAGGTCGAACGCGCCGCCTTCCTCACGCAGATTCGGCATCTTCGTCAAGGCGATGGCCAGGAAGATGACAACCATGATGCAGCCCAGGATCACATAGGTCGTGGTGACGGCATTCAGTTCGTCGGTCTGGATGGCGGCGAGCTGCACGTCGGTGAGGCTCATCCGTTCGGCAGCCGTCTTGGTGTTCAGCTGGGACAGGATGAAGATCTGGGAGATCACGACACCGGTGATGGCGCCGAAAGGATTGAAGGACTGGGAGAAATTCAGCCGGCGGGTCGCCGTCTTTTCCGGTCCCAGTGCAAGCACGTAGGAATTTGCGGAGGTTTCCAGGATCGACAAGCCGGCGAAGAGCACGAGGATGGCGAAAAGGAACGTGATGTAGCCCAGCGTATTGTTCCCCAGCGCCACCCGGGTGGCCGGCAGGAAGAGGAACGTTCCGACGGCGAAGAGGCCCAGGCCGAGCAGGACACCGGATTTGTAGGTGTGCCGTTTGATGAATATCGCCCCGGGAATCGCGAAGCAGCCGTAGCCCAGCAAGTAGCAGACCACTTGGATCCAGGCGGTTTTGGCATCGGACAGGCTCATGATCCGCTTGAAGGCGGCCAGCATCGTGTCCGTGAGATTGTTGGGCACAGCCCAGGCAAAGAAGAGGACGGTCAGCAGGGCGAAGGGCCAGCCGATGCCCTTCGGGATCATCCGTGTTCCTTCATTGAGATTGCTCATGTCTGTGCCTGCTTATTTCGCAAACATGTTCGCCACCTTGTCCAGGTCCACACCGAACACCTTGGCGGCGATTTCCGCAAGCTGCTCCTTGGCACCTTCCAGATGGATGGTGTACTGGACGTGAGCGAGGGATTCACCCGGAGCGAGCGCGGCGCCGGGGGAAGAGGTCTCGATCTCGTAGAACGGCCCCATGATGGTACCGGTCTCGGTGGGTCCGTCGTTGTAGGAGTTGATGACATCCCCGGCGAACGGATCCTCCTGCGGCCCCCACTGCCCGTTCAGATAGTCAGAAGCGCCTTCGGGTACGG
>CABTXO010000207.1 GCA_902488725.1 uncultured Bacteroidales bacterium | reverse complement strand
CCCCGCCGCCCGGCAAACCCAACACGACAGGGGCCACCGGCAGAGGCCGCTGGAGCCCAGTTTCTGGAGCGGCTCCACCGTCGTTCCGAGACCGTAGAAGGTGTCCTTGAAACGGAACCAGGTGTCCAGCCGGAAGATGCGCCCGTACCTGTTCACGGCCTCCATGACTTTCTGTCCTTCCCCGATGGTACGTGTCATCGGCTTCTCGCAGAAGATGTCCTTTCCGGCTTTCGCCGCATTGACGGCCATGATGCCGTGCCAATGGGACGGCGTGGCGATGTGGACGATGTCGACGTTCGGATCCACGATCAGATCCCGCCAGTCGTGGTACGCCTGCAGGTTCGTGCCGAATTTCTCCTTTCCCCTGGCCACTGCATTGTCGAGATGCTTCTGATCGACATCGCAGACCGCCACCAGCCGACAGCGTTCGTCGCTGACGAAATGCAGGTTGCTCATGCCGATGCCGCCCACGCCGATGATGCCGCGGGTCATCTGATCGCTCGGGGCGACAATCTTCTTGTCACCGCCCATCGCGCCGAAAACATTGCGGGGCAGAATCGTGAACAACGCGATTCCGGCCGCCGACTTTTTTAGAAAATTCCTTCTGGATTCTCCCATGATTGTATTATTTTATAAAATTTCGTTTTTCAACAAATATCAAACTTATAAAAGTACGGATTATCTTTGTAAAAAAAAACAGCAGGACCGGATCTTTGCTCCTGACGGGTGAAAAGACAGGGTTACCAGCGCCACGGCCCCTTGGGCCCCTCGTATCCCGGAAGACCGTACTCCCCGAGCACGGCTTTTGAATATGTCAGATTCTTCCGGTCGTAGATGTCGAACAGATGCGGCAGGGAGGCCTTGAATCGTCCGATGTCCTTCCGCTCGGGATTGCACCACTGCACCTCGCTCATCGCCGCAAGGCGCGGGAGGAGCATATATTCCAAATGTCCCGGCTCCACGATCCGGCCGCACCACTGATTGGCCTGGACGCCCAGGACCTTCTTTCGGAGCCCCTCCGGAAGGCCGGGAGCCGGCTCATAGGAATAGACCTTCTCAAGGGGCTGGTAGCTGCCCATGGCAAGCGGTTCCTTCTCGAAATAGATGGACTGCGGATAGTCCAGGTAGGCGAAGTCACGCGGAGAGAGAATGACCCGATGCCCTTGCTGAAGGGCCGTGAAACCGACCCCCACATTGTTCCACGCCATCACCACGGCGGACGTGTCCATCCCGTGCCTGATGATCTCATCCCAGCCGACCAGCGTCCGGCCATGGGCGGCCAAAAACTTCCGGATCCGTTCCGTGAAAAGGGGCTGCAGGTAGGCTTCCGCCTTGTAGCGGCGGTCATCCTGCAAGCCGGCCTTGCGCACCAGCCTCTGACAGTCCGGGCATTTCTCCCATTCCGAAAACGGGCATTCATCTCCGCCGATGTGGATCAGCCGGGAAGGGAAGATCTCCATCACCTCCCGCAGCACATCTTCGATGAAGGAATAGGTGGACTCCTTCCCGACACACAGGACCTCCTTCGCAATGCCGGTGTCCAGCCACACTTCGTACGGTCCGCCGGAACAGCCGAGCTCCGGATAGGCGGCGAGTGCCGCAAGCACATGGCCAGGCATCTCGATTTCCGGGACGATCGTGATGCCCTTCCCCGCCGCATAGCGGACCAGGTCGCAGAGCTCTTCCCGGGTGTAATACCCCCCGTAGGGCTCGTCGTCTTTCAGGTCGAAGCTCTTCCGGTTCCGGAAGGCCCCGACTTCCGTCAGCTTCGGGTACTTCTTGATCTCGATCCGCCAGCCCTGGTCATCCGTCAAATGCCAGTGAAGGGCGTTCAACTTGTGAAAAGCCATCACGTCCAAAACACGCTTGATTTCCCCCACGCTGAAAATGTGGCGCGCGCAGTCCAGCATCAGTCCCCGGTAGGCGAAGCGCGGCTTGTCCCGGACGGTCATGCACGGAATCGACCAGTCTTCCTGCGGCACGGCCGTATTCCCGAAAAAGGCCGGGGGAAGCAGTTGGGACAGCGTCTGGATCGCGTACACGACGCCGCTGGTCCCGGAAGCCGAAACCTGCGCCCCCTTTCTGGTGACCGTCAGGGAATATTCCTCCTTCTCCAGCAGCGTATCCCGCACGAACGAAAGCCCCCTTCCGCCGATCCGAAGAGCCGTGCGGCTCGGCTTGCCCGTGGTCACGGAAAGCTGTTCCGCAAACGCCTCGACCGCCCGCACGGACAGGCTGTCGAAAGCCGGATCTACGCAGACATCGGCACCGGCGATCCGGAAAGATCCGCGTCCGTAGGCGATCTCATTCGGGAATGGAACGACGTTCAGTCGGGGCTGTTCTGGCGCGCATGCACATGGCGCAAGCAAAGCCAGGCAAATCAGAAATCTATTCATCGACTTTTCTCCCCAGATAGTACGTATCGAACGCGTCTTCGGCATAGCCGTCCCCGAGATACCGGAAAGAAGAACGGCTCGCATCGATCTTCCGGCCCAGGAAATAGACGCTGAATGCGTCCCGGGCATAGCCCCCCTCCAGGACCTCGAAAGAGGAGACCGAGGCCCCCTCGATCTTTTTCCCGTTGAACAAAACATCGTGGGAGGTCTTGAAATAGCCCCTGTTCCGCAGCCCGTATCGTCCGGGACCATGTTCACCGGAGCCGCACCGGGGCGGTTTCAGGCGGAAGGTTGCCGGATCGACATAGCGGAGGATCTGCCCGTCCAGATAGACATGGTCATAGTCCTTCGCATAGCCATGCCCCAGGATGACGAACGTACCGGGATCCGCAAACGCAAGCGGGGCTCCCCCGTACAGGACCAGATCGTCGAAGACCCTGTAATCTTCCGGGACAGTCTGGGCCATCGCAACCGGGGCGGAAGCGGAAAGCAGCAAGACTGGCAACAGCAGCCGAAGGCAGGTGTTCATAAAGATCTTTTCAAACATGATGAAAAAAACGATAACACCGATACGATACAAAAATAATGCTGAATCGCCTTCGGGCGCGTTCCACGCTCAATTCTCAATGAACATTCATCAATTTTTCATGTATCTTTCCGGCCTTGTCCGTCCAGGAAATCCGGTACTTGCCTTTGAAGCCGCGGAAGCGGATTCGGCCGTCGGCATCCGGGCTCGTCCGGATGCTCTTCGCGGATGCAGGGGTTGATCTCGCGCCGGGAGACTGCTGCATCATCGACAACCGGACGAAGGCCTACCGGGTCGGCAAGGCCTCCGAAACGGATCTGTCGGACTGGAAAAGCGACGAACTGCGGTTCGAGGGGCAAATGCTCAACGAGATGACCGGAAGCCTGTACCGGCACTTCGGCTACACCTTCGTTCTTTCGGATGCCGTGAAGACGCGGGTCTACAAAGCCACGGTCCGCGACGAAAGCCTCCAGGAATTCCTCGAAATCCTCGAAGCCGTCACGCCCCGGCTTGTCACCCGCATCGACAAGGAATCCCGCACCGTCTATCTCTCCCTGGGAAAATGACCCCCGGAGGCATTCGTTCAGGAAGCCAGATCGCTCGCCGCCGGCCGCTGCCGGTCCGCGTTAATTTTGTCACCACTTAATGATTGATTGAATGTTGATTACGGAATCCAATCGGTCAAAAAAGCGACTCATTGGATTGCATAAGAATCTGAGTGAATGGCATCGAAACACAGCTGTTTCAAACCAGCAATGTCATCAAATGCGGGCAGCGTCGGAAGCTCCCCGGCAGTCCATTCCTGCAACGCATAAGACGGCAGGGGAACGGACAGCGGGGCAAGCGCCGGGGAAGGGCAAAAGAAAAGGCCGACCCCTTTTAATGTCAGCCTTTCTTGCTTCATGGTTCTCTTGAACATTACTTGCGAGACCCCCCGATTGCGTAGCCTATCCTGAACGCGATGACATTGTAATCTCTCTGTGTAATACGTGCCTCCGCAGAGATTCTTACATGTTTCCATAATTCCATGCCGATGCGAGGTGATACCACGGGACCATATTCGGAACATATTCCGATATTCGTGTCAATTCCCGATCTGATCGTATGCCGTCTTCTGCTT
>CABTXO010000206.1 GCA_902488725.1 uncultured Bacteroidales bacterium | reverse complement strand
TCTTCCACGCTGAACGCCAGCCGGTACTTCGGGTCTTCCATCGCGTCCGTGCGTACCTCCATGCCCGTTACGGCATATTCCAAGATGTCCAGGCAGTCGTCGAGTTCCTTGAAGATGGGCAGGAAAAGTTCCTTGAGGAGCTGCATGTCCCGGAAATAGCCGCTCGGCAGGTTGGCGGTCAAAAGGCGGATGTCGTTCGGCACCCCCTGGAGCCTGTTGCAGTGCGCCCGGACAAGTTCGAACACGTCGGGGTTCTGCTTGTGGGGCATGATGCTGGAGCCCGTGGTCAGGGCGGCGGGCAGGCGGAGGAAGCCGAAGTTCTGGCTGGAATACAGGCAGCCGTCCGCAGCCAGCCGGCCCACGGTCTCCGCGACCGCGGCGTAGGCGAAGGCGACGATGCGCTCCATCTTCCCGCGGGTCATCTGCGCATAGACAGCGTTGTAGTCCAGATCCGCGAAGCCCAGCAGTTCCGTGGTCATCTCCCGGTCCAGCGGGGCGGAAGAGCCGTAGCCGGCCGCCGACCCGAGCGGATTGCGGTTGACGAAGTCCCAGGCCGCCTTCAGGGGCAGCAGGTCGCCCGCGAGACTTTCCGCATAGGCCCCGAACCAGAGCCCGAAAGAGGAAGGCATCGCCACCTGCAGATGGGTGTAGCCGGGGATCAGGACATCCTTGTACCGCTCGCTGGCGGCCTGGAGGGCGTCGAAGAGACTCCGGATCTTGCCCACGGTCCGTTCGATGCCGGCCCGGGCGAACAGATTCAGGTCCACAAGCACCTGGTCGTTCCGCGAGCGGCCGGTGTGCACCTTCTTCCCGACATCGCCCAGTTTCCGGGTGAGCGCCAGCTCGACCTGCGAATGGACGTCCTCCACGTCCGGCTCGATCACGAAGGCACCGGTCACGGCGGTGCGATAGAGCGCCCGGAGTTCCGGCAGCAGCCGGTCCAGTTCCGCCCGCGTCAGGAGTCCGACGCTTTCCAGCATCGTAATGTGGGCGATGGTGCCCAGAATGTCATACGGGGCCAGCAGCAGATCCAGTTCACGGTCGTTGCCCACCGTGAACGCATCGATCCGCCCGTCCTCCTCGTATCCCTTGTCCCAAAGTTTTGCCATGGTCTGAATATGCTTGATTCGGGCCGTTCCGCCCCGTACCGGGAAGGCGCCCGTCCCGCAAAGATAATGAATATTCCGGAAGTCCCCTCAGAGCCGCTCGAAGGGGTCTGCAGGGTTGCCGGTCCAGCGGTAGAGGTGGGCGTGGGAGTACTGCCTGCCGTCGCGGCTGCCGTGTTCCGAAATGTACCACAGGCCGTCTCCGGCCGGGGATATTCCGGTCGTCCCCCACTTGAAGCGGCTGCCCTTGATTTCGCCGGTCCGGGTGTCCACCGTGAAGGTGGACCAGTTCGGCAAGTGCGGCTTCTCCCCGGGGTAGACCGCCAGGAAGAGGCTGCGGGAGGCGGGATCATAGGCCATGTTCTGCACGCCGTAGGTCGTGTTCCCCGTGGGAATGAATATCTTTTCGGCGGGTTTCGCGGGGCCCTCTTCGCTGAACGCACCGAACCGGACCGGTCGGGCATATTCAAGGAGTGATTTGAGCCGGTAGCGGAGCAGGACCTGGTTGTCGTTGTCCGTCCGGGTCGTGTCCCCGTAGATGCCGTAGGCGACATACAGGAAGTTCCTGCCCTTTGCCCGGCCGAGCCGCGGAGCGATCGTGACGGCGTCGATCCCGGAGCAGCCGTGGCGGTGGTCCAGGGTCTTCCCGTCCACGACGACTTTCGCCGCGTAGTCCCGGCCCGCCTCCCGGATGCAGACCACCTTGAAGGCTTCGTTGTCCTCGGAATCCATCCCGACGGAGGTGACCTTGTCCACGTCGATGACGGCCACATAGAACAGCGAGCGCCCCTTGGCGAAGGTGGAAAGCCCGGCCCCGATCCGGTCGTCCTTGCATTCGAGCGAAGCGTAGACCTTCCGGTCGGAAGGGTTGAAGACCATGGCGCCGAGATGGCCCTGGATCTTGTCGATCGTGCCGAGCACCTTCCCGTCCAGGTCCGTCTTGACGAACTGCGTCGTGAAGGAGAAGTACATGCAGCCCTTTTCCCGGTCGAAGCCGATGCCCTGCACATGGTGCCGCCCGCCCTCGGCATAGATGTCCGCCGGCAGCCGGCCCTGCGCCCCCGCCGTCTGCCGTTCCTGCGCCCCCGCCAGCAGCCCGGCGATAAGCAACAAGTTTATTGATAATAAGTTACGCATTATTTTATCTATTCTTTGCGTAGTTCTTGAAGTTTTCTGCAAATCCAAATTGCTGTCCTGCCCCGGCATGTCGTGCCAAGTTTCCGGCCAGATCTGGTCTTCCACAAAATTAATCGTATTCACATAATAAACAAAGCTGGCAGGGCAAAGACCGCATGCCTCTGCTGCTCGCCGATGTATGGATTGACATCCTGTTTGACAAGTTCGATATCTGTGTTGACGATTTTCTCACGAAGTTGCCGCATGAATGCATCCAGGCCAACGCCCTTTCCGTTGAATTCCCTGATACGTGCTTGCAGATGCCTGAAGTCCAGGGGAATCTCATTTCGGACGAACCATTCGGAATCATACCAGTCCCGGCCTTTCACGCGGTGCTGCCATACACGGTAGACCAGCGCGTGCATCTTGCCGGCGTAGAGGTCCGGAAGCGTAAAGCAGCGCATCATGAAGGAATATGGCTGCAAAAGGAGCTTCTGCTCGGAGCAGAAAGTAAGCGGCGGTTCCGTGTCCAGCTCAATCTTTACCTTCACCTGCTTTTGGGTGCGGAATCTGATGTCATACGCCTCCGTGCGGTCTTTCAGGAAAGCGGACTCGACACGTCCGAACGCCTTCTTCTTTTTTTTCGTGATGTCTACATCGAAACCTGCGAGATTGAATTCTTATTCCTTTCCCGATCCCGGCACCTTATTTTTTGATTTGTGTATATTTGTATTCCCGATTGATAACACTTCCGCCCATGAAGCACCTGAACACCCCGGCCCTGACGCTTGCCCTGCTTTGCCTGTGCAGCACGGTAACCTTTGCGCAGTCCGTTGCAACGAACACGCCCGCACAGGCCGACCGGCCCGAATGGAACAATCCCGAGACCCTGTCGCTGCACAAGGAGCGGCCGCGGGCCTGGTTCTTCTCCTTCGCGGACACCGAGTCCGCCCGGAAGGTGCTGCCGGAGCACAGCGCCTTCTGGCGGAGCCTGGACGGCGACTGGCAGTTCCATTGGTCTCCGGACCCGGACAGCCGCCCCGCCGACTTCTACAGGCCGGGCTACGACGCGAGCGCCTGGGACCTGATCCCGGTGCCCTCCAGCTGGAACATCGTCGGCCTGCAGAAAGACGGGACGCAGAAGTACGGAACCCCGATCTACGTCAACCAGAAGGTGATCTTCCAGCACAAAGTGGCCGTGGACGACTGGCGCGGGGGCGTGATGCGCACCCCGCCCGAGGACTGGACCACCTTCAAGGCCCGCAACGAAGTGGGCTCCTTCCGCCGGACTTTCTCCCTCCCGGAAGCCTGGAAAGGCCGCGAAGTCTTCCTCAACTTCGACGGCGTGGACTCCTTCTTCTTCCTCTGGATCAACGGGGAATATGTCGGCTTCTCGAAGAACTCCCGCAACACGGCCGCCTTCGACATCAGCCCCTGGCTACAGCCGGGCGAGAACCTGCTGGCCGTGGAAGTGTACCGCAACAGCGACGGCTCCTTCCTGGAAGCCCAGGACATGTTCCGCCTGCCGGGCATATTCAGATCGGTCTATCTCACCGCGACCCCGAAGGTGCAGATCCGGGATCTGCGAATCTATCCCGACCTGGACGGACAGTACCGGGACGGAGAACTCCGCATCCAGGCGGACGTCCGCAACCTCGGCGGGAAAGCCGTGAAGGGATATTCCCTGGACTACACCCTCTTCAAGATGGAACGGTACGGCGATGCGACGGAACCCGTCGCGGGCGCAGGCGCCCAGGTCAAGGTCGGCAGTCTGGAAAAGGGGCAGGAAGTGACGGCCGAGACCCGCATGCCGGGGCGGAACCCGGCCAAG
>CABTXO010000205.1 GCA_902488725.1 uncultured Bacteroidales bacterium | reverse complement strand
CCTCCGTAGCACTTTGCAGTCACATCCTTGCGTACCTGGCGGACCGTCTCCCGGGCGATGATCTTGGCCCCGATGGCCGCCTGAACCGCGATGTCGAACTGCTGGCGCGGGATCAGTTCCTTCAGCTTCAGACAGATTTTCCGGCCGAAGTCGTAGGCATGGTCCTCATGGATCAAGGTGGACAGAGCATCCGCCGGCTCCCCGTTCAGCAGGATATCCAGCTTCACGAGCCGGGCCGTCCGGAACTCGGTGACATGGTAGTCGAAGGAAGCGTAGCCTTTGGAGATGGACTTGAGCTTGTCGTAGAAATCGAACACGATTTCGGACAGCGGCATGTCGTACGTCAGTTCCACCCGGTCTGACGTGATGTAGTGCTCCCCGATCAGCGTCCCGCGCTTCTCCATGCAGAGCTTCATGATCGGACCGTAGAACTCCGTCTTGGAGATGATCTGGGCCCGGATGTAGGGCTCTTCGATGTGGTCGATCAGCGTCGGAGCGGGCAGGCCGGACGGGTTGTGCACGTCCAGGATTTCCCCTTGGGTGGTGAGCACCTTGTAGGAAACGTTCGGAACGGTCGTGATGACATCCATGTTGAACTCGCGGAAGAGACGCTCCTGGACGATCTCCAGGTGCAGCAGTCCCAGGAAGCCGCAGCGGAATCCGAAACCCAGGGCCAGGGAAGATTCCGGTTCGTACACGAAGCTGGCGTCGTTCAGGCGGAATTTCTCCAGCGTCGCCCGCAATTCTTCGAACTTGTCCGCCTGAACCGGGTACAGGCCGGCGAAGACCATCGGTTTCACCTCCTCGAAGCCCGCGATCGCCTTGGCGCAGGGGCGCTCGGAATGGGTGATGGTGTCACCCACCTTCACTTCCACGGCCCGCTTGATCCCGGAAATGATGTAGCCGACATCTCCGGTGGTCACTTCCCCGCTCGGCATCAGCTTCATTTTCAGAACGCCCACCTCCTCGGCCTCATATTCCATTCCGGTCGCGACGAATTTGACCTTGTCCCCCGTGCGGATGGAGCCGTTCAAGACCTTGAAGTAGGCAATGATGCCGCGGAAAGGATTGAACACCGAATCAAAGATGAGGGCTTGCAGCGGGGCTTCCGGATCCCCCTTCGGGGCCGGTATTTTTTCGACGATGGCATCCAGCAGCGGCGGAACGCCTTCCCCGGTCCGCGCCGACACCCGGTACACTTCCTCGGGCTTGCAGCCGATCAGGTCCACGATCTGGTCGGTGACCACGTCCGGCTGGGCGGAATCCATGTCTATCTTGTTCAGCACCGGAATGATTTCGAGCCCGTGCTCCACGGCGAGATAGAGGTTCGAGATGGTCTGGGCCTGGATTCCCTGGGTGGCGTCCACCACCAGCAGGGCACCCTCGCACGATGCGATCGACCGGGACACTTCGTAGGAGAAGTCCACGTGTCCGGGAGTGTCGATGAGGTTCAGCAGGAATTTCTCCCCCTTGCAGACATATTCCATCTGGATCGCGTGGCTTTTGATCGTGATGCCTTTTTCGCGTTCCAAGTCCATGCTGTCGAGCACCTGCGCCTCCATGTCCCGCGCCGCAAGCGTCTGGGTGAGTTCCAGCAGACGGTCGGCGAGGGTGCTCTTGCCATGGTCGATGTGTGCGATGATGCAGAAATTCCGGATGTTCTTCATGTCTGCAAAAATAAGCAAAAGGAAGCAAATAACCGTCAATCCGGAAAATTGTTGTATTTTTGAAAGATTGCTTCCAGCGCCATGACGGACCGGGAAATTTTCAGTCTCTGGCAGGTCGGACAACAGGAAAAGGCCTTCGGCGAAATCGTAGACAACTACAGCGAGCGGCTCTACTGGCATGTCCGCCGTCTGGTTTGTTCCCATGAAGACGCAGACGACCTGCTGCAGGATATCTTCGTCAAGATCTGGAAGTCGCTGCACACCTTCCGCGGAGAATCGCAGTTGTTCACCTGGTTGTACCGGATTGCCACCAACGAAACCCTGAACTTCCTGCACAAGCAGAAAATCCGCGCATCGCACCGCTTCGCCAGCATCACCCCGGAACTGGAGGACAAGATTGAGGACGATCCGTATTTCAACGGTGATGCCCTGCAGCGCGCCCTGTTGAAAGCCGTCCGGCGCCTTCCGGACAAGCAGCGGACCGTATTCACGATGCGGTACTACGACGACCTTTCCTATGAAGAAATCGCCAAGATTCTGGGCACCTCCGTCGGAGCCCTGAAAGCCTCCTACCATTTCGCCGCGAAGAAAATCCGTGCGGAACTTCAAAAATCAGCCTCCTGCGGTTAAACTTTTCTTCCAAGAATCTGTCAAACAAACAGTCATGAAAAGGGAAAAGGACATACTCGAGGAACTGGACCGACATCCTTTCCGCACGCCGGAAAGGTACTTCGACCGGCTGAAGGCGCAGCTGAAAGCGATTCCCGCCGCCGAGGCCGGACCCGTCCGGCGCAGCCTGTGGCAACGGCTCAAGCCGTACGCCGCGCTCGCAGCCTGCTTCGCCGCTTCGCTCGTGATCGGGAATACGATCCTGCGCAAGACGGCTCCGGATGCAACGGATTCCCTGTATGATCAGCTGGTGTACTCGGATCTGATCCCGGTCACGCAGCCGAACGCACTGTACGACAACGACACGCTGCCCGAAACCTCGGAGGAGGACATCGCCAATTTCCTGATCGAGTCGGGCGTGTCCGCTGAACTGATTGCCTATGTCGAATTTCAAAATGAAGAACAGTTATGAATTATGAATAAGATAGTTTTGACAGCCCTCGTTTTTTTGACGTGCCTGCCGTTCTCCCTCTCCTCCCGTGGACAGCAGCCTGAAAAAGGGCAGTCGGATTGGATGGAAAGGGTGAAAACCGAAAAAGTTGCCTTTCTGACCAGCGCGATGGATCTGACTTCCGCAGAGGCGGAGAAATTCTGGCCGGTGTACAACCGGGCCGAACAGGAAAAGCGACAGGCGATGGAGACGATGATGAAGGCCTACCGCAGCCTGGACGAAGCCGTGAAGGGCAACAAGGACGAGGAAGAGATCTCCAACCTGCTCGACCAGTACCTGAACGCGCTCCAGGCCGGCAAGGACCTGAATCGGAAATACGCCGCAGTGTATCGCAAGATTCTTTCCGCGAAAAAGGTCGCGCAACTGTACATCGGTGAAGAATCGTTCCGCCGGCAGCAGATCCATCGCTTGCGCCGGGACCGGAAGAACTAGCCGGTTCCTTATTCCTGCACGAACTGACCGTCCCGCATGAAAAGCGATCGGTCGCAAAGACAGGCCAGATCCGGGTCGTGTGTCACGATCACCACAGTCTGGCCATATTTGTCGCGCAAATCGAAGAACAGCCGGTGGATTTCCGCCTTGGTCTTTGAATCGAGGTTGCCGGAAGGTTCGTCGGCGAACAGGATTGCGGGGTCGTTGACCAGGGCGCGGGCGATGGCCACACGCTGCTGTTCTCCCCCGGAGAGTTCGGAAGGCTTGTGATCCATCCGTTCCCCCAGGCCCATGTCCCGCAGCAGACGGGTGGCGGTTTCACGGGCATCCTTGTCCGGACGGCCTGCGATGAAGGCAGGAATCATGACGTTTTCGAGGGCATTGAACTCCGGGAGCAGGTGGTGGAACTGGAAGACGAAGCCGATCTTACGGTTCCGGAAGGCCGAGAGTTCCTTTCCGCCGAGGTGGAGCACGTCCGTTCCGTCGATTTCCAGCGATCCCGCATCCGGGGTGGAGAGGGTGCCCAGAATCTGGAGCAGGGTCGATTTCCCGGCGCCGGATGCACCCATGATGGAAACGACCTCCGACTTGTCGACGGCCAGGTCGATGCCTTTGAGAACCTGCAAGGTCCCGAAACTCTTTGTGATGCCTTTCGCTTGAATGATCATGTCCCAAATATACGGCAAAAAACCGGAAATTTGGCGAATCCCGCATTTTCGAATATCTTTGCGTTCCAATCGGGGTGTGGCGCAGTTGGCTAGCGCATCTGCTTTGGGAGCAGAGGGTCCCGTGTTCGAGTCACGGTACCCCGACGGAAAAAAGGAGGGGCCCCCGCCCTTTTTTTTT
>CABTXO010000204.1 GCA_902488725.1 uncultured Bacteroidales bacterium | reverse complement strand
CCCGTTGATCAGAATCAGCGGCTCGCTGGCCTTTTTGAGGTCATCACCTACCACTCCCTGGAAGACCGGATGGTGAAGAATTTCATCAAGGCGGGCAATGCCGAAGGACGGGAGGACAAGGACCTGTACGGACATATTCATGCGCCCCTGCGGGCGGTGAACCGGAAGCCGATCCTGCCGCAGGAGGTGGAGATCGCGGAAAACACGCGGGCCCGGAGCGCCAAGCTCCGCATCGCGGAAAAAATCGGAGGAGACGGTCCAGGACGGGATGGCCGGGCCGGCATCGCGGAGGGAAGGCCGGAAAGAAAAGCAAATTTCGGGAGGGAATAAGGAGATGACGGGAGCGAAGGAACAGCGGAAGTGGAGACTGGCCGATGTCGGGCAATGGCTGAAGAATGCCTTCCTGGCGACGGTCAAGGGAGAACTGCTCCTGCGGCTGCACATCGGCCGGTACTTCATCCACATCATCTACACCTTCTTCCTCTTCTGGGTCAGCATCTGGCTCAGCCTCAAGATCGAGAAGACCCTCACCAGGGTCGAAGACAACCGGAAAGAGCTGGCCGACCTGGAGATCTACCACGCCCAGAAGACGGTGGAACTCGTGAGCCTGAACCGGATGAGCCGGGTGCAGGAGATGCTGGAGCAGAAAGGATCGGCGGTCACGATGCCGGAAAAACCGGCGGACCGGATCGTCAAAAAATAGCGGGAAAGCGCCGGGAAACGGAGCAAATAAACAGGACAAAGAACAGAATTGACCATGCCATCGCAGAACACGACACAGAAAGAAAGGGACAGGATCGGAATGATCGTGTACGCCCTCTATGCCGCCTTCCTCATCGCGGCCGTCGTGGTCGTGGTCCGCATCGCCTACATCCAGTGGTTCTGGACTCCGGACGCCGCGGTGGTCCGCTTCTTCCGTCCCGCGAGCACGAAGAGCGTGATCGACCCGGACCGCGGGGCCATCATCGCCCGGGACGGCCGGCTGCTCGCCCTGTCCACCCCGATGTACCAGCTCTACATGGACTGCACGGTGCGGAAGACCTATTTCGCCGACCGGGACAAGAGCGGCAAGCTGGAAATCGAATGGCTGGACAAGGCCCGCCAATTCGCCAAGGGCCTGTCCGCCGTGATGCGGGACAAGTCCGCCGAGGCCTATTACAGCCAGATCGCGCAGGGCAGAAAAACCGGGGAGAAATACCTCAAGGTCGGGGTGCCGGTGGACCGCGAAACCCTGCTGAAACTCAAGCAGCTGCCCCTGATGAAGGAAGGACAGTACCGGAGCGGGGTGATCGTGACCCGGAAAGATTCCCGGAACTACCCCTACGGGACACTCGCGCGGCGCACCATCGGCTACGTGAAGGACAACAGCAACTCCAACGGCAACAACCACATCGGCCTGGAAGGAAAATACGACTACGTTCTCCACGGGCAGGAGGGCGAGATCTGGCTCAAGCCGACCGACAACCGGGAGAAGATCCAGAACTACGACAGCACCTACGTGAAGCCGAAGGACGGGCTGGATGTCCGGACCACCCTGGACATCACCATCCAGGGCATCGCGGACAAGGCCCTCCGCAAGCAGATTCAGGATGAGAAGCGGGTCGAGATGGCCTGCGCCATCATCATGGACGTGGAGACAGGAGCCATCCGGGCCATGGTCAACCTGATGCGGGATTCGACGGACTGGAGCCTGGACGAGACCTACAACATGGCCATCGGCTACAGCCAGGCCCCTGGCTCGGTGTTCAAGGCCACGACCCTGATGACCGCCATCGAGGACGGCTATGTCAAGTCCCTGGACGACCGCATTCCCACGAACAACGGACATATTCCCGGCTATCCGGACGACGAACACGTGAGGGGCATGAAGGACATCTCCATCCTGCACGGTTTCGAGATATCGTCGAACTACGTGTTCCGCTACCTGGCGGTCCACAACTATTCCGACAATCCGAAGAAATTCATGGACAAGCTGTACATGTACAAGCTCGGACAGGCCTTCGACTTCGATCTGGAGGGGCTGCGGGAGCCGTATCTGCCGGTTCCGGGCGGAAAAGGCTGGTCGAAGACGGCCCTCGGTTCCGTCGGCATGGGCTATTCGATCGAGGAGACGCCCCTGCATATTCTCACCTTCTACAACGCGATCGCAAACAAGGGAAAGATGATGAAACCGTACCTGGTGGAAGGGATCGAAAAGAACGGAAAGGTGACCCGGAAACAGGGTCCGAGCGTGCTGAACGGCTCCATCTGCTCCCGCGCCACGGCAGACACCCTGCTGCGGGCGATGAAGGCGGTGACCTCCGAAGGAACCGCGACCCGTCTGAAGGGAGCAAAAGTCCAGGTGGCCGGCAAGACCGGCACCTCCCGGCCTTCCCTGACACCGGAAGAACGGAAAAAGTACGGGCAGAGTCCCACAGACGGGACGAAGACTCGCGACGGGAGCCACCACAACCTGGGAACCTTCGTCGGCTTCTTCCCGGCGGACAATCCGAAGTACAGCGCGATCATCTGCGCGAAGACCTACCTGATCCGCGGAAGCCTCTACGGCGGCGTGCTGCCGGCCGCGGCCATGCGCGAAATCGTGGACCAGATCTACGCGCTGGACCCGACCTGGGGTAAGGAATACATGCGGAAAGGCAGCGTGCCGGACATGGAGCCCGCGCAGGCAGCCCCCGTACTGACCGGCGCCAAGGCGGCGGGAGCGCCCGACGTCAAGGGCCTCGGACTGCGCGACGCGATGTTCCGGATCGAAAAAGCCGGGCTGCGCTGCGCATATTCCGGAACGGGTCACGTGCGCGCGCAAAACCCGAAAGCGGGAGTAAAAGTCGCGAAAGGCGGAACGGTGACATTAACATTGGAATAGATGAAACTGGAACAGATCATACGGGACAGCGGAGCGATCGAGGTACGGGGCAACCGGAACCTTGAAATCGCATCCCTGTGCAACGATTCCCGGAAAGCGACCCCGGGCTGCCTCTTCGTCGCCGTGAAAGGGCACGATGCAGACGGGCAGCAGTTCATCGCGGCCGCCCTGGCCAGCGGCGCGAAGGCCATTGCCTACGAAGATCCGGACATCCTGGCGAAGCAGCTGGAACGCTCCGGCGTGAAGACGGAGGGCCTGGCCCTCGTGCGGGTCGCGAACTCCCGCCACGCCGTCGCCCTGATGGCCGCCAACTTCTACGGCGACCCTTCCCGGGAACTCACGCTCGTGGGCATCACCGGCACCAACGGGAAGACCACGACCGTGGCCCTGCTCTACCACCTGTTCATGAATCTCGGCTACCCCTGCGGGCTGTTGTCCACCATTGCGAATTACGTGGGGACGCGCCGGCTGGAGACGGCGAACACCACTGCGGACCCCTTGACCATCAACGCCCTGCTGCGGGAGATGGTGGATGCCGGCTGCGCCTGCTGCTTCATGGAAGTCAGTTCGATCGGCCTGGAGCAGGAACGGGTCTCCGGTCTGAAATTCAAGGTCGGGATCTTTTCCAACCTGACCCACGACCACCTCGACTACCACAAGACCTTCGATGAATATCTCCGCTGCAAGAAGCTTTTCTTCGACGGACTGCCTGCCGATGCCTGCGCCATCACCAACGTTGACGACAAGAACGGCAGGGTGATGGTCCAGAACACGAAAGCCCGCGTGGTGACCTATTCCTGCCGGAAACTGGCGGATCACCCCTGCCGCATCCTGGAAGAGAGTTTCGACGGGATGCTCCTGAAAATCGACGGGCGGGAGGCCTGGACCCGGCTTATCGGCCAGCACAACGCCTACAACCTGCTGGCCATCTACTGCGCCGCGCTGGCGGTCGGAGCCTCTCCGGAAGAGACGCTGGTCGCGCTGAGCAAACTGGGATCGGCCCCGGGACGGCTGGAAAACCTCCGCGGCCCGAAAGGTCTGTCCGTCATCATCGACTACGCCCACACCCCGGACGCCCTGGAGAACGTGCTGAAGACCCTGCGGGACATTGCGCCGGAGCGGGAGCTCGTCTGCCTGTTCGGCTGCGGCGGGGGCCGGGGGAAGACCAAGCGGGCCCGAATGGGCCCCCTCTCGCGCGGAGGCGGCGGGCGGGTCTTTG
>CABTXO010000203.1 GCA_902488725.1 uncultured Bacteroidales bacterium | reverse complement strand
GGCGGTCCTTCTCCGAGAGGATGACTTCGCCGGAAGGGATCCGCCAGTCGATGCCGAGGTCCGGATCGTCCCAGGCGAGGGCGCCTTCGGAATCCGGGGCATAGAACCGGTCGCATTTGTATTGGAAAACCGCCTCCGGGGAGAGCACGCTGAAGCCGTGGGCGAGCCCCCTGGGGATGAAGAGCTGGCGGTGGTTCTCCCCCGTCAGTTCCACGGCGACATGGCGTCCGAAGGTCGGGGAGTCCTTGCGCAGGTCCACCGCGACATCGAGCACGGCTCCCTGGATGACCCGGAGCAGCTTGCTCTGGGCATGGGGTTCCCGCTGGAAATGCAGACCGCGCACGACCCCGTAGCAGGACTTGCTTTCATTGTCCTGCACGAAGCGGACAGGACCTACCGCCGCTTCGAAATCACGCTGGTTGAAAGACTCGAAAAAATAACCCCGCGCATCCCGGAACAGCCTGGGCTCCAGGATGAAGACCCCCTTGACCGCTGTTTCGATGATGTTCATTCTTCCGCGAGTTTGAGCAGGTACTGTCCGTACGGATTCTTGCGCATGGGCTGCGCGATTTCCCGGAGCTGCCCCGCATCGATCCAGCCGTTGCGGAAGGCGATTTCCTCCAGGCAGGCGACCTTCAGCCCCTGCCGCTTCTCGATGACCTCGATGTAGGTCGACGCCTCGGCCAGGGACTCGTGGGTGCCGGTGTCCAGCCAGGCGAAGCCGCGGCCCAGCTTCTGGACTTTCAGCGCGCCCTCCTGCAGAAACGCCTGGTTCACCGACGTGATCTCCAGTTCCCCGCGGGCGGACGGCTTGATGTGCCTGGCCACTTCCAGCACCTTGTTCGGATAAAAATACAAGCCGGTCACGGCATAGTCGCTCTTCGGCTCCGACGGCTTTTCCTCGATCCCGAGGCAGTTGCCGGCTTCATCGAATTCCGCCACGCCGTACCGCTGCGGATCGCCGACCCGGTAGCCGAACACGGTCGCCTTTCCGTCTTCTTCGGCCGCCCGGACCGCCGCACGCAGCCCTTCCTGAAAGCCGGCTCCCTGGAAGATGTTGTCCCCCAGCACCAGACACACGCAGTCGTCTCCCACGAAATCATGCCCGATCAGGAAGGCCTGCGCCAGCCCGTCCGGGGACGGCTGCTCCGCATACGAGAAGGAGACGCCGAAATCTTCGCCGGAGCCGAGCAGACGCCGGAAGCCCGGCAAGTCCTGCGGGGTGGAAATCACGAGAATGTCGCGGATGCCCGCCATCATCAGAACGGAAATCGGGTAGTAGACCATGGGCTTGTCATAGATGGGCAGCAGCTGCTTGCTCACGCCTTTGGTGATCGGGTACAGGCGGGTACCGCTCCCGCCGGCAAGTACAATTCCTTTCATAGTGTCTAATTACTGGTTTTCAATTCTGTGAATACAATCTAATAAAGAATCCCTCCAATACGGGACACGGATTCCGAAGGTCTCCTTCACCTTGGTTTTGTCCAAGACGGAGAATCGGGGCCTCCGTGCCTTGGAAGGATATTCCTCCGTGTGGCAAGGCTGGATGTCGCAGGTGTTTCCGCTCAATTCGCAGATCGCCCGTGCGAAGTCGAACCAGGAGATGGATCCCTCATTGCTATAATGATATATTCCACTATAATTCAATAAGTTATCATCTATTATCCTCACGATGAGCTTCGCAAGATCGCGGGCGTAGGTGGGCGTGCCGATCTGGTCGAAGACGACCTTCAGCGAATCGCGTTCCGCCGTCAGCTGCCGCATCGTCTTGACGAAATTCTTTCCGAAGGGAGAATAGAGCCAGGCGGTCCGGAACAGGATGCACCGGCACCCGGACTTTTCGATGGCCTTCTCGCCGGAAAGCTTGGTGGAGCCGTACACCCCGAGCGGAAAGGTCGGCCAGTCCTCCCGGCAGGGAAGTGCCCGGTCGCCCTGGAACACGTAGTCGGTGGAAATATGGATGAGGGTCGCCCCCCGCTCCGCAGCCACCGCCGCAAGGTTGCCGACGGCCGTGCCGTTCAGCAGCTCCGCCATGGCGGGTTCGTCCTCGGCCTTGTCCACATTCGTGTAGGCGGCGCAGTTCACGATCACATCCACCCGCTCGGACTCGCAGACGATCCGGACCGCATCCGGATTCGTGATGTCCAGATGCAGGGTCTCCACCCCCGGAAAGGATGTGACATCCGAGAAGAGGTACCGGTTGCGGCTGCCCGCGGCGACCTCCCGGATTTCCAAGCCCAACTGTCCGTTGGCGCCAGTTACCAAAATGTTCATGTCTTACAAAATTACGGACAAATTCGAAGTCGCGCAAATAATTTCTACCTATCTTTGCAGACATGGAACGAAACGCAAGACCGACCATTCGCCTGTTCACGGACGGAGCTTCGAGCGGCAATCCCGGACCGGGCGGTTACGGGATCGTGCTGAAGTGCGGCTCCCTGGTGAAAGAAATGAGCGGAGGCTTTTCCTGCACCACCAACAACCGGATGGAACTGCTCGCCGTGATCAAGGGGCTGGAGGCCATCAAGTGGGACAATGCCGTCGTGGAAGTCTTCAGTGACTCCACCTATGTCGTGAAGGCCCTGAACGAGGGCTGGATCGCGAAATGGCGGCAGCGCGGCTGGAAGAAAGTCAAGAACATGGACCTGTGGCTGCGCTTCCTGGAGGTGTACGGCCGGCACCGGGTGACCTTCCATTGGTTGAAGGGCCACGCGGGGCATCCCGAGAACGAACGGTGCGACACACTCGCCGTCGCCGCGGGAGCCGGGGCCGCCGCCGCGGGCATCCCCCTGCCGGCGGACCCGGGCTACGACGCCCGCAACGTCGCCCCGGAGCAGGAATTGTTCGGATGAGTGCATCTCACGGCTGAACTGAACGCGTTTTTTTTGTATATTTACGCATCCAACTGCAATTGAATATGTCTGACCTCAAGAATAGAAAGCCGATCGTCGGCATTACCCAGGGCGACGGCAACGGCATCGGCTACGAAGTGATCATCAAGTCGCTGGCCGACGCACGCATCCTCGAATCCTTCACGCCCGTGATCTACGGATCTTCCAAGATCTTCGGTTTCTACCGGAAGCTCATCCACAACCTGGACGAGAACATGGATGTGTATGTGATCCAGCGTGCGCAGGAGGCGAAGCCCAAGAAGATCAACATCCTCAACTGCCTGCCCGACAACGTGTTCGTGGAGCCGGGAAAGGCGACGCCCGAGTCTGCGAAGGCGGCCATCACCTCGCTGGCGACGGCCGTGCGGGACATCAAGGCAGGCGACATCGACGTGCTGGTCACCGCCCCGATCAACAAGCGGGCGATGGCCTCGGAAGGCTTCGGGTTCACCGGTCACACCGAGTACCTCGAAAAGGAGTTCGGGGTCGACGAAGCCGTGATGTTCATGGTCTCCGAGCAGCTGAAGATCGGCGTCGTGACCGGGCATATTCCTTTGAAGCAGGTCGCGTCCGCGATCACGACCGAGGCGATCGTGAAGAAACTCCGGCTCATGCACGCCTCCCTCCGGCGGGATTTCGGTGTGCTCCGGCCGCAGATCGCCGTGCTGGGCCTCAACCCGCACTGCGGGGACGGCGGACTGCTGGGGGACGAAGAGAAACGGATCATCCAGCCGGCGGTGGAGCAGGTCGGCGCGGAAGGGATCCTCGCGTTCGGTCCCTACTCCCCCGACGGCTATTTCGGCCTCGGGAACTACGGCCGTTTCGATGCGACCCTCGCGATGTACCACGACCAGGGACTCGCGCCCTTCAAGGCGCTGGCCTTCGAGGACGGGGTCAATTTCACGGCCGGGCTGCCCGTCGTACGCACTTCCCCGGACCACGGGACGGCCTTCGAGATGGCCGGCCGGGACGAGGCGGATCCCCATTCGATGATGTCCGCGATCTACACGGCCATCGACATCTTCCGCAGGCGGGAGGCCTTCGACCGCCTCGAAGCGGGCAAGATGAAGCCGCGGGGCTAGCTGATCTTGCGGTAATCCTTGTTGTTGTACTTGTCCTTGCGCAGTTCTTCCGCCAGGGACTGGTTGACGGGATGTTCCAGCCCGGGATCCTGCGCCAGCACATGCTCGGC
>CABTXO010000202.1 GCA_902488725.1 uncultured Bacteroidales bacterium | reverse complement strand
CCACCATGGCCACCTTGTGCCCTTCCTGCTGGAGTTTGCGCACGAAGTCCTGCTTCGCGCCCGGCAGCACGCCGGACACCACGTGGTCGATGCCGACCTTTTCCGCCACCTGCCGCGCCCGTTCGGGCTTGTCGCCGGAAAGCATGCAGACATGCAGTCCCATGCGCTTGAGGTCGGCGACCGCTTCCGCGGCGGTTTCCTTGACCTCGTCCACGAAGTCGGATTCCGCCGTCGGGACGACTCCGTCCGCGAGCGCTTTCGTCAGGGTGCCGGTCTTGTCGAAGACGACCGTGTCGACCGTGCGGGCGACCTGCAGGCTGTCCGCGTCCTTGATGAGGATGCCTTTCTGCGCCCCGTTGCCGATGCCGGCGATCAGGGCGGTCGGAGTGGCCAGCCCGAGGGAGCACGGACAGGCGATCACGAGCACCGTAACCATCGCGAGCAGGCCCCGGGTGATCCCGTCGGCCGGGCTGAGCAGGGCCCAGCAGAGGAAGGTGAGCAGGGAGATGCCGATGATGGCAGGGACGAAGACGGCCGCGACCTTGTCCACCAGCTGCTGGATTTTGGCCCTGGAGCCCTGTGCCTCCCGCACCATCTTGATGATGGCGGAGAGCATCGTGTCCTGACCGACCTTCTCGGCGCGCATCTCGAAGGAGCCGCGCTGGTTCATCGTGCCCGTGAACACCTTGTCGCCCGCCTGCTTGCGGACCGGAACGGATTCCCCCGTAAGCATGCTTTCGTCCACGGTGGATTCTCCGCCGACCACGGCTCCGTCCGCGGGGATCCGCTCCCCCGGTTTCACGGTGTACAGGTCGCCCGGCTTCAGATTCACCGTCCTGGGCTGCAGGCCGGCCAGGGCCCGGATGGAGGCCGTGGTGCCGTGCTTGGCCCGTTCCTCCAGCACCCGCCCCGACAGGATGAAGGCGACGATCATCGCCGAGGATTCGAAATAGAGGTGCGGCTGAAGACCCCGGCCGGTCCAGACCTGCGGGAACAGCAGATTGAAGATGCTGAAGAAGTAGGAAATCAGGATCGAAAGGGAGACCAGGGTGTCCATGTTGGCGCTGCCGTGACGGGCCTGCTTCCAGGCCACTTGCAGGAAGCGCCTCCCGCACCAGAACACGGCGGGAGTCGCCAGCGCCCACAACACAAACCCCTTGCCGGGGAAATCGCCGAATCCCATTCCTAGCAACATGATCAGGAGGGCCAGGATCACGGCAGCGGCCGCATCGCACTTCAGCGAGCGGTAATAGTCCTCCTGCAGTCGGTCGGCCTCTTCTTCGGCTTCGTCACCCTCGGTGAGAATCAGGTCGTAGCCGGCGTCCTGCACGGCTTTCCGGATGTCTGCGGGAGTTACTACCTGCGGATCGAAGTCCACCTGGGCGGAATTGGAGGCGAGGTTCACATTGCAAGCCTGCACACCTTCGCAGGCGCTGATGGCGCCCTGCACGCGGGCCACGCAGGAAGCGCAGCCCAGTCCCTGTACGGGGAAATTCTTTCTGATTGTCTTTGCCATAACTTTTGTCTTTTTGACTGTCACAAAGGTACCGCTCCCCATTTCGATTCTGTTACACAATTCCGGATTTGTTTTATAACTTTGTGACTATGCCGGAAGTCCTCCACATCAAGAACATGGTCTGCCCGCGGTGCATTGCCGCGGTGCGGCAGATCCTCGGCCGGCTCGGCGCGGAAACCGAAAGCGTCGAGCTGGGCACCGCTGTCGTACGCGACCCCCTGCCGGACGCCCTGCGGGAGACGCTTCGGCAGCGGCTGCAGGAAAACGGCTTCGAACTGCTGGACGACCGGCGCCGCCAGCTGGTGGACAGAATCAGCACGGAAATCATCGGGCTGGTGCATTACCCGGAGGAGGATGCCGCGGCCGGTCCGGTCGGCACCGACGGTCTCCGGGTGAACCTCTCGGACTACCTGGCCGAGCGATGCGGGCAGGACTATTCCGCCCTCAGCAAGCTTTTCTCGGAAGTCAAAGGCATCAGCATCGAGAAGTACTACATCGCCCAGAAAATCGAGCGCGTGAAGGAGCTGCTGGTCTACGACGAACTGACCGTCTCGGAGATCGCGGCCCGGCTGGACTACTCCAGCGTCGCCCACCTCTCGGCCCAGTTCAAGGCCGTCACCGGCCTCTCCCCTTCCGCCTTCCGGCAGCTCCGCCATCCCTTGCGCCGATCCCTCGACGAAATCTGATCCGGACTGCTCCGGCCGGAAACCGTCTGCAGCCTTCTTCCGGCAGCGTCAATACTTCATCCGCTCCCGGCACTTCATCGGCGTGCAGCCCTTGAATTTCTTGAATATGCGGGAGATGTTCTTGCAGTCGTTGAAGCCGGCGTCCAGCGCGAGGTCGAACATCGGCCGGGTCGTCGTGGCCAGCAGGTGTGCGAAATATTCAATCCGGCAGCTCAGGATGAACTGGTAGATGGATACGTTCATCTCGCTCTTGAACTTCACTTCCAGATTGCGGCGCGACAGGGGGACCATCTCCGTCAGCGATTGAATGTTGATGTCCGCCGTGAAGTTGTTCTCGATGTAGTTCATCACCTGGATGATATATTCATTCGAGATGTCGAATTTCTCCGTCGATTTCCGCAGTTCGAAGCGGACGGGGCCGATGATGATGTCGGTCGGATCCGTGCTCTCGCCGCTGATGTACCGGTCGATGACCCGCCCGGCCTCGTAGCCGCCTTTCTCGACATCCGTGACGATGGAGGAGATGGGCGGATCGGACAGCCGGCAGATGAGTTCGTCGTCATCCACGCCCAGCAGGGAGATCTCGTCCGGAATCCGGATGTTGTTAATCTTGCAGTTCTGGGACACGCGCAGGGCAAAGTTGTCGTCGCAGGCGAACAGACACACGGGCTTGGGAAGGGACAGCAGCCAGTCAGCCAGCTGCTGGTGGCTGCTGGTCCACTCGGAACCCTCCAGGTCTTCGCTTTCGAAGTAGTAGAAGCGCCCCCGGCCTTTTCAGCCTCGCTGCGGAAACCCTCCGCCCGTTCACGCGACCAGACCACGTCCTTGTTGCCGTAGAAGGCGAAGTTGCGGAAGCGCCGCTTGATGAAGAACCGCGCGGCCATCTCCCCCGTGCCGAAATAATCCCCGGTGATGTTCGAGAAGATGGGGCTCCGCGACTTGTAGTTCTGGAGCAGGATGGGAATCTTCAGCGACGAAAGGAGCCCGCTTTCCTCCGGCTCCCACTTCGCGATCATGGCGTCGGCTTTCCATTCCTTCGCCCACCTCACGATACCCTGCATGCCGTACTGGGAGATGTAGTAGGCAGGGAGATGGTGGAATATCCAGGGGCCGTGATCTTTGGAATATTCAATGAGCCCTTTCAGCAGACGGCGGCTGAATTCGCTGGAATAGTCAATCAGTAGGAGGATTCGTTTCATCAGATTGCGAAAATATGCGGTTCCTTTCCTCAAATATACAACTATTCCGGGAATATGCAAGATGCCCCGCCGCATGCACTCCCGCCCGCAGCCTCCTGTCCGCAACCTCCGTCAGCAGCCTCCTGTCCGAATTCCGGTCCGGTCGTCAGCGCGAGTTCCCCGCAGCCGCCGTCCGCAGTCTCCTGTCTGCAGTCCCCCGTCCGCAACCTCCGTCAGCAACCTCCGTCAGCAACCTCCGTCAACAGCCGCAGCAGGGCACCGATTGCGGCGGCGGTGCCGGCTGTGTCATCCGGAAAAAGCAGAGCGCCTACGCTGTCATCCCGAACGAGCGGAGCGAGAGGTGGGATCCGCTGTTCGGCAGCGAGACACTGACCAGCAAATCCGTAGCCACCAGCGGCTCGTCAGCGGGAGGGGCCCGCTGGATACAAGTTATTTGCGAAGCAAATGACGCAGGAGACAGTGGGAGGGAAGAAGCGAAGCGGAAGGTTTGCGAGCCAAGGCCGCGCTGCCGGTGCCGTGCCGCATGGTATCTGCCTGCGCCGCCTGACATCAGCCGCGCTGACAACGATATCCACAACGCGTTTTGTAAGTTGTTATCTGTCAGAGCGTTGGAAAGCGGCTTGTGGACGGAGTGCCTCGAATTGGGGCCGGCATCCACAGACCGTTTTGTAAGTGATTGATTCTGAATAT
>CABTXO010000201.1 GCA_902488725.1 uncultured Bacteroidales bacterium | reverse complement strand
TTCAGCCAGCAGTTCAAACGCAGCTGCCTCCCGGACGGGCCCAAGGTAGGATCCGTCTCCCTGAGCCCCCGCGGCGACTGGCGCATGCCTTCCGACGCGAAGGTTCAGCTGTTCATTTCGGAACTGGAAAAACTTTAGGCGTTCGTCGGATCGTTGCCGGCATCCTCCTGTTCGCGTTCGCGGCGTCTCCCCTCGTTGACCGTCAGCGCATAGCCGCGGTAGACGAAGTAGAGGCCGATCGCGAGGATCAGGAGTTCCTGCCAGAGCTTGCCGCCCGGCTTCACCAGCATCGTGATGGAGAAACCGAGTATGAAGGCGGCGATGACGAAATAGATGGCGTTTACGTGTCGCATGTGCATCGATGTTACAGGGAGCGGATCAGACGGGCGAAGAGGGCCGACATCTTGTCGGCGGCGGCATCTGCCGCCCGGACCACCGCGTCGCCGTCGTTGACATAGTCTTCGGCATAGTCGTCGTGGGCTTCGTTGGTGATCACGGACATTCCGAAGACCGGGATGCCGGAGTGCCGGGCCACGATCACTTCCGGAATGGTGGACATGCCCACGGCATCCGCCCCGATCATGCGGAAGTATTTGTATTCAGAAGGCGTTTCGTAGGAAGGGCCGGTGCCGGCGATGTACACCCCTTCCTTGACTTCGATGCCCATCTCCGCCGCAATCTCCTTCGCCTTGGCCCGGATTTTCGGATCATAGGGCCGGGTCATGTCCGGGAAGCGCGGGCCGAAATCGGCCAGGTTCGGACCGACGAGCGGGTTGGGCAGCTTGTTGATGTGGTCCTTGATGATCATCAGGTCGCCGATGTGGAATCCGAAGTTCACGCCGCCGGCGGCATTGGACACGAACAGGTACTTGATCCCCAGCACCTTCATCACCCGGATCGGCAGGGTCACGAGGTCCATGGAATAGCCTTCGTAATAGTGCAGGCGGCCTTGCATGGCGATGACCGTCTTGCCGCCCAGGGTGCCTGCGATGTAGTTGCCCTTGTGGCCGATGGCTGTGGACACCGGGAAGCCCGGGATGGTCCGGTAGGGAAGGACGACGGGGTTCCCGATCTGGTCGGCCAGCTTGCCGAGGCCGCTGCCCAGTACGATGCCGACTTCGGGTTTCAGCGTGCCGAGCTGTGCTTTCACGTAGTCGGCAGCGCCGTAGATTCTTTCTGCTCTAGGATCCATATTGCGTTGGTTTTTAGGGTTTACTTTTTGATTTCGTCCAGCACCTTCCGGGCGTCGGCGAGGATCTGGCGTTCTCCGGGAACGATACGGTCGCGCATCACGAAGCGGCCGCCGGCGATCAGGGAAGAGATGCAATCCGAATGGGCGGAGTAGATGAAGTTGGCCAGGAAGGGCCCCGGGGACAGGAAGAAGGTGTTGTCCGTGTCCACGATCTGGATGTCGGCGTCGTAGCCTTCCGCGATCACGCCGGTGTGCAGCCCGAAGGCCTTCGCGCCGTTGACCGTGGCCATGTCCAGCAGGGTCGGGAGCGGGAGGGCGGACGGGTCCTTCCGCCAAGCTTTCTGGAAAATGGCCGTCGTCTTCAGGACTTCCAGCATGTCCAGGTTGTTGGAGGAAGCACAGCCGTCGGTGCCCAGGCAGACATTCGCCCCGGCCTCGGAGAGTTCCTTCCATTTGAACTTGTAGCCCGACGAAAGCTTGGTGTTCGAATTGATGTTGTGCACGCAGTGCACGCCGTGGGCGCCGAGCAGTTCGATGTCCTTTTCAGACAACCACAGCGCATGGGCGGCGATCAGGTCCGGACCCAGCACGCCGAGCCGGTCCAGGTACTCGACGGGGGAGAGCCCGCCGTGGGCGGCCTTGCAGTCGAGGTCTTCCCGCTCGGATTCGGCCACATGCATGTGGATCTTCAGTCCGTTCTTGCGCGCGAATTCCGTGGCCCAGAGGATCAGTTCCTCGCTCACGGAATAGATGGCGTGGATGCCGACGGTGAAAATGGAAAGCGGATTCCATTCCCGGGCTTTTTCGAAACTCTTCAGGCACTGTTCCTTTTCGCGTGCGGATTCTTCCGGGTCCAGGTGGTCCAGGAACACGTAGGAGATCGCGTTCCGAATGCCCAGGGAGGATGCGGCCTCGCTGGCTTCGTCTGCGAAGAAATATTGGTCGTTGAAGGTCGTGGTCCCCGTCTTGACCATTTCAAGGGCGGCCACTTTGGTGCCCCGGCGGATGAATTCTCCGTCCAGTTTGGCTTCGATTTCCCAGATGTGGGCGAGCCAGTCCTGCAGGACCATGTCTTCACCGACGCCCCGCATCAGGGACATCGCCGCGTGGGTGTGCATATTCACGAATCCCGGCACGGCGACCTTGCCGCTGCAGTCCAGGAGTTCGACCCCCGAAGCTGCTTCGGTACGGAGGGTTCCTGCGGGGACGATCTTCGCGATCTTCCCGTCTGCGACGGCGATGTCTCGCAGGTTCCCGTCCAGCGTCTTGATGTTCTTGAGGATGATCCGGTCCATCATTTTCAGGTAATTTTTCAAAAATAGTAAAATCAGAGCAAATTCCCAAGGGCTTCGACGGATTCCGGTGGCGGGCAGAGTCAAAATGGTCCGACAATATTATTTTGTCATATTCCCGAAAATTTGTAAATTCGGGGTTGATATTGCGATCACTCAACAACTCTTTTAATATCACTGATCATGGCAAAAGAAATCTCGAGACGCACGTTTCTGAAGACGGGAACCGCTGCAGCAATCGGACTTAGCATGGCGCCGAACATCATTGTCGCCGGCGAAAAAACCCCCAAGAAGAAAAAGACGAAAGTCGCTTCCGGCGACAAGCTGAACATCCTCGGCGTCGGCATCGGCGGACGCGGAGCCGCCGATCTGGCAGAGATGGAGACCGAGAACATCATCGGACTCTGCGACGTCGACTGGAAGTATGCGGACCACATCTTCAAGAAGTATCCGCAGGCGAAGAAGTACAACGACTACCGTGTCATGTTCGACGAGATGCTGGACAAGGCCGATGCCGTCATGGTCGCCACCGCGGACCACACCCACGCCGTCATTGCCGCGCAGGCGATCGCCGCCGGGAAGCACGTGTACGTGGAGAAGCCGCTGACCCTCACGGTGTACGAGGCTCGGCTCCTCACCAAGCTGGCGAAGAAGCATCGCGTCGCCACCCAGATGGGCAACCAGGGCGCCTCCGGCGCAGGGACCCGGCTCGCGCTCGAATGGCTGTGGAACGGCGAAATCGGCGAAGTCCGCCGTGTGGATTGCTTCACCGACCGTCCGATCTGGCCGCAGGGCCTTCCCAAACCCGAAGAGGTCATGCAGGTCCCTTCCACCCTCAACTGGGATGCCTTCATCGGACCTGCTCCTTTCCGCGAGTACAACTCCATCTACACGCCCTGGAACTTCCGCGGCTGGTGGGACTTCGGCACGGGCGCACTGGGTGACATGGCCTGCCACATCATGCACGTGCCCTTCAAGGGTCTGCAGCTGGGTTATCCGATCCAGGTCGAAGGCTGCTCCACGGATCTGCTGACGGACTGCTGCCCGAGCGCGGAGATGATCAAGTTCAGATTCCCCGCCCGCAGCAACATGCCGAAGCTGGCCATGCCGGAGGTCGAAGTCCGCTGGTTCGACGGCGGCTTCAAGCCGGAAAGACCCGAAGGCCTGCCTGCCGGCGTGAACCTCAACATTGACGGCGGTGCGAGCATTTTCTACGGCACCAAGGACATCATGGTCGTGGGCTGCTACGGCAACAGGCCCTATCTCGTGTCCGGCCGCACGCCTGAAGTGCCCCACACCCTCCGAGAGGTGACCGTTTCCCATCAGCAGGACTGGATCCGCGCCTGCAAGGAAGACCCCGACACCCGGATTCCCTCCAACTCCGACTTCAGCGAGGCCGGTCCGTTCGTGGAAATGGTGGACGTGGGCGTCGCTGCCGTGCGTCTCCAGGGCCTCAACCAGGTGCTTGAATGGAACGGCGAGAAGATGGAGTTCACGAATATTCCCGAAAATGCCACCTTGCGCATTCTGAAGAAGAACGGCTTCTCCCTCCACGACGGGCAGCCGACCTTCAAGAAAGCGAAGACGGATCCCGTCAACGCCCGCCAGGTCGCAGGGAAGC
>CABTXO010000200.1 GCA_902488725.1 uncultured Bacteroidales bacterium | reverse complement strand
GCCCCGCTTTGTCTGTCGAGATTCCCCTTATTTGTTCACGAACATCACCGCCTCGGCGATGGAGTTGAGCTTCGTGTCAACGCTGTCGGCACGGCTGGCCAGCACGCAGGGGACGGTCGTCCCGACGAGCATGCCCGCCTGCCGGACGCCTTCCATCAACTTGGAATTCACCTTCCAGAACACGTTCGCGGACTCGATGTTCGGGAACTGCAGGCAGTCTGCATCCCCGGCCACGGGGCTCGCCACCTTCTTGATCTCCACGGACTCCGCGTCGATCGCCACATCCAGGGCCAGCGGACCGTCACCGATGCAGCCGCGGATCTGACCACGCTCGCACATCTTGGCGAGGGCGGCGGCCTCCATGCAGGCCGGCATCGAATCGAGCACCTGCTCGGAAGCGGCGATGAAGGCGAGCTTCGGCTTGGCGATGCCGAACGACTGCGCGACGCTGATCAGGAAGTTCGCGATCTTCATCTTCTGGCGGAAATCCGGCTGCGGGATCACCGCCATGTCGGACATGAAGATCAGCTTATGGTATTTCGGGTTTTCGATCACGCCCACATGGCTCAGCAGACCCTTCTCGGGCAGCAGCCCGGTCTGCTTGTTCAGGATCGCCCGCAGGAATTTATCGGTCGAGCAGAGCCCCTTCATGAGGACGTCGCCCTGGCCGTCGTGGACCAGCTGCACGGCTTGCGCCACGGCCTTCAGCTCCACGGGCTCGTGGGAAATTTTGAACTGCGCGGCATCGATGCCAAGCTCGGCACAGGTCTTCCGGATCAGGGCTTCGTCGCCGACCAGGGTCGCCTTCACGAATCCCATCTCGGATGCTTTGGCACAAGCCTCGATGGAGTGGGCATCGACCGCCCAGGCTGCGACCAGTTTCTTGCAGACTCCTTTCGCCTTGAGGGCGGCGAACACATCTGAAAATTTCGTAATCATATTCAGTACGTTAAAAATTATTCATCCAGATTCTGCACGATGTGCATGGTGTCGCGGGCGATGACGAGCTCCTCGTCTGTGGTCACCAGCGCGGCCTTGACCTTGGACTCCGGCAGGGTGATGACGGTGTCGACCCCCCAGGCGGTGTTGGCCTCGTAGTCGAACTGCAGTCCCAGATAGGCGAAATTCTCGCAGACCCTGCGGCGCAGCCGGCTGTTGTGCTCTCCGATGCCGCCCGTGAAGAAGATGGCGTCCACTCCGTTCATCTCGGCGATGAAGGCACCGATGTACTTGATCATCTGGAAGGTCAGCATCTTCAGGACCAGTTTTGCCTTGGGGTCGCCGGCGTTGGCCAGTTCATCCATCTCGCGTGCATCGGGTGTCTTGCCCGAAACCCCGAGGAATCCGCTCTGCTTGTTCACCAGGTCATACATCTGGGCGGCGGTCAGACCTTCCTTCTGCATGATGTAGATGACGGCGTTCGCGTCGACGTCGCCGCAGCGGGTTCCCATCAGCAGGCCCTCCAGCGGGGTCAGGCCCATGGAGGTGTCGATGGATCTGCCGTTCACGATGGCCGTGATCGAACTTCCGTTCCCGATGTGGCAGGTCACGATCTTGCTGTTGTCGATGTCCAGCCCCACCATCTTCGCACCCTTCCGGGCGACGAACTGATGGCTGGTCCCGTGGGCACCGTAGCGGCGGATGTGATACTTCTCGTAATACTTGTAGGGCAAGCCGTACATGTAGGCGTACGGCGGCATGGTCTGGTGGAAAGCCGTGTCGAAGGTCACCACCTGCGGGACGGTCGGGAGGACTTCCTGACAGGCCCGGATGCCGAGGAGGTGGGCCGGATTGTGGAGCGGCGCGAAATCGCTGCAGAAGTCGATCTTGCCGAGCACTTCTTCGTCCACGAGGGCGCTTCCTGCAAAGAAATCAGCTCCCTGAACGATCCGGTGGCCGATGGCTTCGATGTCGTCGAAAGACTTGAGGACCCCGTAGTCCTTGTCGACCAGGGCTTCCAGCACCACCCGCATCCCGACTTTGTGGTCGGGGATGGAAAGGTTCTTCTCCACCTTCTCCTTGCCGGTCGGCGTGTGCTTCAAACGGGCCGCTTCAAGTCCGATCATTTCAACGATACCCTTGGCGAGCAGGTCGTAGACATCATCGCTCTTCATGTCAAGCAGCTGGTACTTGATGGAAGAGCTTCCACAATTGATAACAAGAATAATCATTCCGTGCAAACTTAATGGATAAAGCATGGCAAAGATACGAAATTTATGACTATTTTTACCAATATTCGGGGACCGGAACATGACGGAGGCGAGAGACATAGCGGGGATCGGGATTCCGTTCGCGGCAGGCGTTGCGGCGGGCATGGTTCTGCTGCCGGTCCTGCCGGCCCGCGCCGTCGCCTTCTGTGCGCCCGGTCTGCTCGCCGCCGCCGGATTTTTCCTTTTGCTGTACCGCACCAGATGGCCGTTCCCCGCTTTGCGGGGGGCGATCGCGGGAATATTCCTGCTCGCCGGCATCTTCTGCGCAGCCAACGGCGCCCTGACCGGAGGACCCTGGAGCGGAACGCCTGAAGGTTGGGCGGCTGCCGCTGCCGGACGGCTGAAAGATGCGATCGATGCGATCCCCTATTCCTCCGAGATCCACCGCGCCCTGGTCAAGGCCCTGCTCACGGGCGACCGGAGCGGATTGGGGCGGGAGGTCACCGCGACCTTTCGCACCAGCGGTGCCGCCCACCTGTTGGCCCTTTCCGGCCTGCACCTGGGGGTGCTGTACCTGCTGTTCGTTCGCCTGACCCTCCCGCTCGGGAACAGCCGGCCCGCCCGGATCCTGCGCTATGCGGGAATCCTGTCCGCGGCCGGCTTCTACGTCTGCATGACCGGAGCCTCTCCTTCGATCGTGCGCGCCTTCCTGTTCATTCTGCTGAACGAGACCTGCAGGCTCACCGGCCGGGAAAGGCAGCCGGTACGGGTCCTGCTGGCCGCCCTCACCCTCCAGCTGGCCTTCCGGCCGGATGTAGTGTTTTCTGTCGGCTTCCAGCTTTCCTACCTTGCCATGACGGGCATCTTTCTGTTGGAACCGGTGCTGGAAAGCTGGTATCCGGCTTCCGGCTCCCCGTTGCAGGACCGGTGGAACCCCATGCGGAAGATCTGGAAAGGGGCCTCGCTGACACTCTCCTGCCAGCTGTTCACGGCGCCGGTGGTCTGGTTCCGCTTCCACACCTTCCCGAAGTACTTCCTGCTCACCAACCTGATCGCGATGCCCCTGACCAGCGGGATCATGCTGTTGTCCGTGCTGACGATCGTGCTTTCCGCCTGCGGGATCTGTCCCGCATGGCTGGTCGCACTGGACGACCGGGCGGTCGCACTGCTGCTGGACACGCTCGGAATCATCAGCCGGATGTAGGGCCTAGTTGAAGGAGGAATGCATCACCCGCACCAGGGCGCGCGAAAAATGTTTCAGCAGGGACCAGAGCCTCTCCGTCAAGGGGGATTCCGGATTTTTCCAGACCGGAATTACAAAGACGCGGAACGTTTCCGCCAGAATGCCGGGGGCGATGACACGCGGAACGCCTGCCCGGACGGCCTTGGCGCCGCATCCATAATCCAGGATGCTGCGGTGCAGGAGTTCCCCGGGATCCTCGATCCTGGAAAGCGCGGCGGCGGGCACCAGCACCAAGTTGTTGTCGAACAAATGACAGGGCACCGGAATGATCGGGTCGGGCTCAAGCAGTTTTCCGCGGCGCGACCATCCTCCGAAGAGCAGGGTCCCGTCCGGCCCCTTCACCGTGCCGGCGATGATGGCCTTGTGCCGCAGAAACTCGGAATTCTCCAGGAATATGGAGATGGCATTTTCCGCAAGACGCAGGTCGCTGTCGAGCCAAAGGTAGAAGTCGAAGCCTTCTTTCGAGGCCTGGGTCCAGATGTCGCGCATCCCCGCTTCCCCGGCGGTGTTCATGAAGATGGAGAAAAGGTAATGCTCCCCCGCCTGGATGGCCTCGATCTGCCGCTGACATTCCTCCAGGCATCCGGGAGGCTTGTCGGCGGGATCCACCACCGTGATGATGACCGCAACCTTCAGCATCGTCCCGTCAATCCAGTTTCAAGACGGCCATGAAGGCACTCTGGGGCACCTGGACGGTCCCGATCTGGCGCATCCGCTTCTTGCCCTCCTTCTGTTTCTC
>CABTXO010000199.1 GCA_902488725.1 uncultured Bacteroidales bacterium | reverse complement strand
ACCAAGGACAACGACTTCACCTGGAAGGACTTCCAGCAGCGGAACAACAGCGAGCTCGTGGCCATATTCGGAAATTTCGTGAACCGGGCGGTGGTCCTGACACAGAAGTATTTCGGCGGCAAGGTGCCGCAGAATTTGAAGCCGGAGGCCATCGACGAAGAGACCCTGGCGCAGATTCCGGAATGCCGTCGGCAGTTGGAAGGCTACCTGGAGACCTTCCATTTCCGGGAGGCGCTCAAGGAGGCGATGAACCTGGCGCGCATCGGCAACAAGTACATTTCGGACACGGAGCCGTGGAAGGTGGCGAAGACCGACATGGACCGCTGCGCGTCCATCCTGTACACCTCGCTGCAGATCTGCGCGGACCTGGCCATCGCATTCGAACCCTTCACGCCGTTCTCCGCGGAGAAACTGCGGAACATCCTGAAAGTCGGCATTTCCGCCGGCTTCGACCACCGTGCCGGCGAAGGCACCCCGACCGAGAATTTCTACACGCCGTCAGAAGGAACGGCGCTGCACACGACGGCGTCGGACGGTCAGTCCACGGAGGCTCAAAAATGCCTCCTTGGTCCTGACCGTGCCGCCCCCGGTGGGGAGGAGCCTGTGCAGTCCGCACAAAGGGAGCCTTTTTCAGCTCCCGTGGCCGGACTGCCAGGCGACATCATCCTGACCTGGAATAACCTGGGCGAGCGGGAGCTGCTGCCGGCCGGTCATGAACTGGGAGAAGCGGTGCTGCTGTTCGCAAAGATCGAGGACAGCGTGGTGGAGGCGCAGGTGGCCAAACTGCACGCCACGAAGGAGGCGAACGAAGCAGCCGAAAAGGCGCAGGCCCCCGTCGAGCCCCAGAAGCCCGAATGTACTTACGACGACTTCCAGAAGATGGACATCCGCACGGCGACCGTGCTGGAAGCCGAACGGGTACCGAAGACCGACAAGCTGCTCAAACTCACCATCGACACCGGCATCGACAAACGCACGATCGTGTCCGGCATCGCCGAGTACTACAGCCCCGAGCAGATGCTCGGCAAGCAGATCTGCATCCTGGCCAACCTCCAGCCCCGCGTCATCCGCGGCATCGAGTCCAAGGGCATGATCCTGATGGCCAGGCAGCACGACGGCAAGATGCGCTTCATCACGCCTGCGGAAGTCCTCGCCGACGGATCCCTGATCGGCTGAATATCGTAGAGCCGGCGTTCGTGTTGACGAGGCCGTACTCGGCCGCGAGCGTCCCGTCGGCCGTCGCGACGTGCGTCACGATGCCGATGTTGTACAGTGTCAGGACCGCCGCCGGGCCGACTGAACCGGACAAGGGGTGTGCCGAAAGAGCTTAAAATTCTTTCACCGGCCTGACGGGTGTTCCGACCCCTCTCATCATTCCATAACGGGTGAAAAGTTCATCCGCCTTGTAATACCACATGCGGCCGCCTTGGATGTTCTGGGAAACGGCCGTGAACAGATAGCCGTAGATGCCGGGCTCCCACAGCTTGCCCGTCTTCCGGCTTCTCGTCCCCATGGCGGGATAGAACGAGGTCGGCCCCTGCCTGTTCAACTTTGAGTAGATGTGCCAGCCCTTTTCGAAGGACCCTTCTACATTGAAATCCTCCCGGTTCACAGACTTGTAGTTGCCGGAGATGATCGCCCCTGTCCAGGTGTTGTAGGGGGGCATGCAATAGCCGGACGGGGACGGGTCGTACACGGTCTTGACCACCTTGTTGTCCTTGATGTTGGCGGTCGTGTTGTCGTTCTCCGCACTCCAGAGGTTGGTGTATTTCTTGTCCAGATAGCCCTTCTTGTCCACGAACATCTTGTGCGGATTCTGAATGTAATCCTCCAGCTTGGCCGTGTTTTTTTCATTGCACTTGAACAGATACTCCTCGCGGTCTGCATAGCAGGCCTTGTCTTCCTCCGCTCCGTTGCTCGGCAGCAGCGGATCCTTCCGGCCCCATTGATAGTAAGGGCAGTTCCCGCCGAGCGTTGCCCGGGATGAGAACGCCTTCTGATGCAGGGTGAAAGTCTTTTCCCCGGCCAGTTCCGCATTCTGGGGAACAATCTTCACCATGATGACGCGTTCCGGGAAATCCACGGCAGGATGCGCTTCGCACCAGCCCAGATTGAAGGGCAGGATGTCATAGGTGTGCTTTTCAAAGTTCTCGGTCGGGATGGCCGTCATGTCCGCATCCGTCACCCAGATATGCCAGCTCCATGCAATCTTCCCCGCTGCATCGCGGACGGCGACAATCGCATTGCCTTGGTTGATTGTGCCCCGGGAGACATTGAACCGCACGTATTTTTCGTTTTCCGCGTTTTCGAAAAGCGAGACCGAAGACACCAGGTTGGGTTCGTCCTGCCAGACCAGGCAGGCATCGGACATGCCCGTGATCCACGGCCCCCGGATGCCTTGCGCCGCATAATCAAGGAAAGGGGAGAGCACGTCCGGAAGCTCCTTCGTAGATGTGTAGGCCGATTGGTTGTCTTCGTTGTTTTTCAGTGCATTGCCATAGACGACCGGGAACATGTAGACCCCGGGTGCATGGATGATGTAGCAGTTGGCCGTCGTCCGTACGATCTCTTTCCCGTCCGTGTCGAACTTCGACAGATCATGCGGCGCTTCGGCCGTGCCTTTGGCTCCGGCCGCCTGCAGGGCTGCAAGGTGCGGAGCTTCCCCTTGCGGCACGCCCATCCGCGCCTCAAGCATGAGGTCGTACGTGTCGCCATCGGCATGCCCCGCTTCCGAGTGAGTCGTCATCCGCAGCCCTTCCGGCACGTTCGCTTCCTCTGTCGCATCTTTCCAGGTGCTTCCTCCGTCTTCCGAAACAAGGGCTTTCCAGGGAACAAAAAACTCTGCCTGCCCTTTTTTCAGCGAACTTTTCACGGTATAGGACTTCGTTCCGCCGGCATAGCTGAAAGCGTCCTCTAATCCCGTGACCTCCAACTCGTATGTGACAAGTTCACTGCTCTTCTTCTGTTTCAAGACGAGCGGGAATCCGAGGGCGGGCTTCCCCTTGACGGAGATTTTGAATGTGACGCTTCGGTCTGAGGAGAAGTTCTCAAGCGTGGAAAGGCTCAGCTTTTCGCCTTGCAAGAGGGCGGAGTACCATTGCCCTTCGGAAACAGGCTTGCCGTCCACCGTCAGTTCGTATTCGGGGGAGTTGAAGTTTGCTTTTAGATTGAATAGGAGTTCGTTCCCACTATGCGCCTTGTCATCGACGGTCACGGTGCCGGTGCTTTTCTCATAGGCCCCGGAAAGAGTCCCGGCATAGGAAAGGTCCACTGAATCCGCAACCGTCGGCTCGTCGCGACGGCACGAATCAAGCAGGAAAAGCGACAGCGCCAAGGCTGCCAGAAGTTTGATGGTTGTTTTCATAATTTATTATTGCTTCTTCAATGATGGTGTTGTCTGAGGGGTGAAGTCATTGGTGGAGTTGTTCGTGTCGGCCAGTCTGCCGTCTGCTGCTCTCCGGCGTTTCACGCAGGTTCCGAAAGGATTGTCATTCCAGGAGGTTCCGCAATAGGAATATCCCGAATCCATTGCCGCATTGAAAGGGAGTTCGTAGAAGCATTCCTTTCGGGACAGGCTGACGGCGTCCAGCACCCATTCGTTCGACACGACATACGCATCGATGGCGCTCTCGTTATGATTGATCGTGGGATGTTTCTTTTCTTTGCTTTTGTATCTTGCAAGGAATTCGTCCGGTGTCATTCCCTCCGGCAAAAGACCGATGGCATAGCCATAGAATCCCCGTTCGTGCAAAACCGTGTAGCTGTAGGATTTCTTTTTCAGGACCACCAGATCTTTCACGTCGGGATTGTCCGTGTCTTTTACGTTGTTCTCGGAGATTTCGTAGATCTCGAAATGGGCCTTGCTCAAATCGAATCCGTTGGGATTGTTCTTGTGGAAATTCTGCGCGGCAAGGGCGATCAGCAGGGTGTCTCCCGCATCCATCTTGACTTCCTTGCCGTTCCCGGGAATTGCAAAGACATCGCTTACGAAGATGGAGTCCGGTTTTTCAGGATAGACAAATCCCGCGCTCGGCAGGTATGCACCGGACAGTTTTTCGCCGATCATCAGCAGGACATTGTCGGCAAAGAACGCATGATCCGAGTTGTTCCGTAAAATGAAATACTGGTCTCCCTGTCTGGCGTCCCGCTTCTTCGTGCCGGGGATTTCGTT
>CABTXO010000198.1 GCA_902488725.1 uncultured Bacteroidales bacterium | reverse complement strand
CCCCCCCGCCGATGCCGGCATTGCGGACCTCGGGGGAGATTTCATTCATGCCGAAGATGGAGCGGTAGATGTCGTTGTCCCGGATCTGCAGTCCTTCCAGTTCGTTCTGATAGCGGTCCAGCTGGCTGTTCAGCAGATCGATGCGGGAATTCCAACGGGCTTTCTCGATTTTGAGGAGGGCGGTCTTGGGCAAATCGTATCCCAGGACGGACGTGAAGATCCACCCGTAGCACACGGCCATCGCAAGACTGCCGGCAAGCAGAAGCAATCCCTTGAGCAGCTTGTGCTTCAGGGGCACCTCCTTGATTTCGTACAGTAACGTCTCAGGATTGAGCGTGTAGTTCCTCATAATTTACAAATATACCCTTTTTTGCGAAAAATCGTGAAATTTGTTATAATTTTGCCAATTCCGTGCCTTTCCGGACAAATTCAGCGGAAAAGTACGCAATGCTATTCAAAATGAACACGGCGAAAGAGATTAGACAACAGTTCCTGGACTTCTTCGCGTCCAAGGGACACAAGGTGGTGCCATCCGCCCCGATGGTGATCAAGAACGACCCGACGCTCATGTTTACGAACGCCGGCATGAACCAGTTCAAGGACATATTCCTCGGGAATTCCGTTCCCCGGGTCAAACGTGTCACGGATTCACAGAAGTGCCTGCGCGTCAGCGGGAAGCACAACGACCTCGAGGCCGTAGGCCATGACGGCCGCCACCACACGATGTTTGAAATGCTGGGCAACTGGAGCTTCGGCGACTACTTCAAGACCGAAGCGATCGGCTGGGCCTGGGAACTCCTGACAGAAGTGTACGGAATCGACAAGACGAAGCTCTACGCCACCATATTCGAAGGCTCCGCGGAAGACGGAACCGCCCCCGACGAGGAAGCCCGCCGGGCCTGGCTGCAATACCTGCCGGAGGATCACGTCATCCTCGGCAACAAGCACGACAATTTCTGGGAAATGGGCGACACCGGCCCCTGCGGTCCCTGCAGCGAGATCCACATCGACTTGCGCAGCGACGAACAGATCGCCAAGGTGCCCGGCCAAGCCCTCGTGAACACCGACGATCCGCTCGTCATCGAGATCTGGAACCTGGTGTTCATGCAGTACAACCGCAAGGCGGACGGATCGCTCGAACCGCTCCCCGCCAAGAACATCGACACCGGCATGGGCTTCGAACGCCTCTGCATGGTGCTCCAGGGCAAGACCAGCAACTACGACACCGACCTCTTCTCCGGCATGATCCGCCGGATCGAAGCGTTCTCCGGACATGCCTACCACGAAAATGAGAAAACGGAAGTGGCCATGCGCGTGATCGCCGACCACATCCGCGCCATCGCCTTCTCCATCGCCGACGGCCAGCTGCCTTCCAACGTGAAGGCGGGCTATGTGATCCGCCGGATCCTGCGGCGCGCCGTGCGCTACGGCTACACCTTTCTGGACTTCCGGGAGCCCTTCCTCTGCCGGCTGGTTCCCCAGCTGATCGCGGACATGGGAGAGGCCTATCCGGAACTGCCGAAGCAGGAGAAACTGATCGAAAGCGTGATCCGGGAGGAAGAAATGGCTTTCCTGCGGACGCTGGAGCGGGGCATCCGGATGATGGACGACTACATCGCCAGGAACGCCGCCGCGAAAGTGATCCCCGGCGCGGACGCCTTCGTCCTGTACGACACCTACGGTTTCCCGGTCGACCTGACCGAACTCATCGCGGAAGAAAGGGGCTACACGGTGGACATGGACGGCTTCAACGCGGAACTGCAGCAGCAGAAGGACCGCGCCCGCAACGCCACCGCCAATGAATTCGGCGACTGGGTGGTCTGCCGGGAAGGCGAAGAAGAAGCCTTTGTCGGCTACGAGCAGACCGAGACGGAAGGCGTCCGCCTCCTCAAGCACCGGACGGTCAAGCAGAAGAACAAGACCTTGTTCCAGCTGGTCTTCGACCGTACGCCGTTCTATGCGGAGATGGGCGGCCAGATCGGAGACACGGGCTGGATCCTTTCCGAAAGCGGCGAAAAAGTTGCGATTCTCAACACGGTGAAAGAGAACAATCTGACCATCCACATCGCCGAGCGGATCCCCTCCGACTGTTCCGAGACGTTCACCCTCCATGTGGACGCCGAGCGTCGGCTGAAGATCACCGGCAACCACACGGCCACCCACCTGATGGACCACGCTCTGCGCAGCGTCCTGGGCACCCACGTCGAGCAGAAGGGCTCCTATGTCGGGCCCGACTACTTCCGCTTCGACTTCTCGCACTTTGCCAAAGTCACCGACGAAGAGCTCCGGAAGGTCGAGCACATCGTGAACGGATTCATCCGGGCGAATCTGCCCTTGGAAGAAACACGGGAGGCGACGATGGATGAGGCCATGGACATGGGTGCGATCGCCCTCTTCGGCGAGAAATACGGGGACCGGGTCCGCGTCGTGAAGTTCGGGGAATCCGTGGAGCTCTGCGGCGGCACGCACGTTCACTCGACCGGCCAGATCGGATTCTTCAAGATCGTGTCCGAAGGGGCCATCGCCGCAGGCGTGCGGCGGATTGAAGCGGTGACCGGAGAGGCCGCCGAACAGTGGGTGGACACCACTTCCGACCTCGTGAAGGAAGTCCGCGCCCAGTTCAACAACGTGCCGGACCTCGCCGCGGCCGTCACCAAAACCCTCGCCGAAAATGCGGACTACCGCAGGCAGATCGAGGAATACGGCAAGGAGAAGGCCGCGCGGCTGGCCGCCACCCTGGTGACGCGCGCGACGGAAACGAATGGCATCAAAGTTGTCCGCTTCAACGAGGACATCGACCCCGCCCTGCTGCGGAATGTCGCGACCCAGATGCAGAAGGCCCCGGAGCACCTGGTGCTCGCCGCGGCTTTCGAACATGATGGCAAACCGCAGCTCGTGCTGATGTATTCAGACGGCCTGGTCGCAGGCGACAGGAACGCCTCGGCGGACATCCGTGAAGCCGCCAAGCTGATCCAGGGCGGCGGCGGCGGCCAGCCGGGCCTTGCAACCGCAGGCGGGCACAACCCGGGCGGCCTGAAAGCTGCGCTGGACAAGATGGTGGAACTGGCGACCCGGTAGGATGAAACGCATCGACAAGTTCATATTGACCGCTTTCACAGGACCCTTCTTCTTGATCCTGCTGGTGGTCATATTCATACTTGTCATGCAGTTCCTGTGGGTCTACATCGATGAACTGGTCGGGAAAGGGTTGAGCGTCGGGATTGTCGCGGAATTCCTTTTCTGGGCCAGTTGCACCGTTCTTCCTCTCGCCCTGCCGCTCGCCACGCTGCTGTCCTCGATGATGACCATCGGCCAGATGGGCGAAAACAACGAACTCATCGCCCTGAAGGCCGCCGGCGTCTCCATCCTCCGGATCATGGCTCCGATCCTGATTGCCTCGGTCTTCATCAGCATCGGCACCTTCTTCATCATCAACGACCTCGTCCCGGAGGCCTACAACCAGATCTTCACCTTGCGGGACGACATCAAACGGACCAAGAACGAGATCAAGATTCCGTCCGGCACCTTCTACGACGGGGTGGAGGGCTATATGCTGCGGGTGGAAGGACATGATCCGGGCTCCGGGATGATGCGGGGCGTCATGCTTTACGACCACGTGGCCGGGAAGGGCAACACCCGGCTCACCCTGGCGGATTCCGCAATCATGAAGATGTCCAAGGACAAGAGCTACATCACTTTCAGCATGTTCAACGGCACGAACTACCAGGAGACCAATACAAAGACGTATCGGGACACGACCCTCCAGCTGCAGAAGATCGATTTCCGCAAACAGGAGATGGTCATCGCCCTGGAGAACTACGCCTTCAAGAAGTCCGACAGCGCCCGCTTCGGCGACCAGGTCAGAGCCCTGCCGCTGAAGGACTTGAACATCGGGAGGGACTCCCTGAAGCGGGTCCGTGACAGCATTTCGCGGTCTCAGGTCGAATCCATCGCCGCCGCACTGAATTTCCAGATGCGGCAGCAGCTGGACTCGAACGCCAGCGGCATCACCCGGAATTTTTCCGCCCCCGGCTACCTGACCTGGCCGAACAAGGCCCTGCAGGCCGCCGCCTGCCGGCGCGCCGCCGACAATGCCGAGCAGCTCGGATCCACCCTCATCAGCTACGAGCTCGGATCCTACGACTACACAGTCCTGCTGCGTTGGACCGAT
>CABTXO010000197.1 GCA_902488725.1 uncultured Bacteroidales bacterium | reverse complement strand
TGAACTTCGGTTACACGGGCTCCGAGAACTTCCAGCCCGGCCGCCGGTTTGGATTCTTCCCTTCCGTTGCGCTGGGTTGGGTCCCGACCCAGTACAAGTTCATGAAAGACCATGTCAAGTGGCTGAACTTTCTGAAATTCCGTGTGTCCTACGGTACCGTCGGCAACGACCGGATCACCAGCAAGCGTTTCCCGTATCTGACCATCGTGCAGCGGGGGTTCAACAACCCGTGGGGTTCCACGGCGAAGGAGTCGCTCTGGGAAACCTACACGGGCGCGGACAACCTGGAATGGGAAGTCGCGCAGAAATTTGACTTCGGTATCGAAGGGACTCTTTTCGTGGACCGGATCAATTTCGTGGTCGACTTCTTCAACGACATGCGCAACGGCATTTTCCAGCCGCGCATGCAGGTGCCGCTTTATGTCGGTCTGATGTCGAATCCGTACTCCAACGTGGGCCGGATGCGCAGCTACGGCGCGGACGGCAACATCAGCTACACCGAAAAAATCGGCCGGCATTCACGCTTTACGATGCGGGCGAACTTCACCTACTCCAAGAACGACGTCAAGCGTTGGGAGGAGGCGAATCCCGTCTACCCGTACCAGGAGGCCTCCGGCTATCCGTACTTCGTCATCCGCGGTTACCGGGCGATCGGCCTGTTCAAGGACCAACAGGACATCGAAACTTCCCCGGTCCAGACCTTCGGCGAGTACCGGCCCGGCGACATCAAGTACATGGATGTCAACGGTGACGGCCGCATCGACACCGACGACCTCACGCCGATTTCCTATCGGGTGGGGGTTCCGAACCTGATGTACGGTTTCGGCTTCGAGTACGGCTACAAGTCTCTGAGCATCGGAGTCCTCTTCAAGGGAAGGGGACGGACGGATTTCTTCTACGGCGGCGACGGCTATGTTCCGTTCGCGTCCGGGAGGTTCGGCAACGTGCTGACCCAGGCGGCCGATCCGAAGAACCGCTGGATTCCGAAGGACTATGCCCAGAAGGCCGGGATCGATCCCGCCCTTGCGGAGAATCCGAATGCCCTTTACCCGCGTCTGTCCTACGGAGCCAGCGGCAACAACAACCGGACTTCGACTTTCTGGCAGGGCGACTCCCGCTACCTGCGTCTGCAGGAAGTCACGATCAACTACAACGTGCGCCCCGCGTTCCTGCGGCGTTTCGGTGTGAGTTCCGTGGATCTCCAGCTGATGGGGACCAACCTGGCGGTCTGGTCTCCCGTGAAGCTCTTCGATCCGGAGCAGGCCAACGAGAACGGCCGCGCCTATCCGCTGCCGGCGACCTTCACCTTCCAGGTTTATCTGCACTTCTAATGCTTCAAAACCATGACAATGAATAAGACATACATATTGATCCTGTCACTGGTGTTCTCCGTGCTGTTCGCTTCTTGCGACTTCCTCAGCATCGACCAGTATTTTTCGGATGAAATCAAGATCGACTCCGTGTTCGCCAACAAGCGCAATGTGGAGGCGTACATCTGGGGCATCGCCGGGGATTTCGCGGACGAAGGGGAAATCTACCAGAACAGTGAATACCCGGGGCCCCTGGCCACGGACGAGGCTTTCACGATGTACGGCACGCAGTTCGGTTACAACGGCATGCGGCTGGTCCTGAACGAGATCTCCGCGAGCCGGATCTATTCGTTCGACAAGGTCTGGACCCGGAGTTACCAGTGCATCCGTCGCGCCAACACGGCTTTCGCCCGGATCGACGAGGCGCACGACCTGAAACCCCAGGACCGTGCCGAGCTGCTGTCCATCAACCGCTTCATGCGGGCCTATGCCTACTACAAGCTCTGGATGGCCTACGGACCCGTGATTCTGATCGGGGACAAGGAGATTCCTTCCAACCTCGAACTGAAAGACTACGACACCTTCCGCGCCACCAACGAAGAAACGGTGGAATACATCTGCGCGGAGCTGGAAGAGGCGGCGAAATATTTGCCCGACACCTATCCGCTGATGGAATTCGGACGTCCCACCAAGGCGGCTGCCTACGGTTTGATCGCCCGGATGCGCGTCTACTATGCCAGCCCGCTGTGGAACGGCGGCGCCGCCGCACGGCGCTGCTTCGGCAACTGGTACCGCAAGGTGGACCATGTTCCCTATGTCAACACGGACAAGTACGACGAAGAGCGCTGGGCCGTCGCGGCCGCCGCTTGTCGCCGCGTGATGGACCTGAAAAAGAACGGAGTGCCGATGTTCCGCCTCCACACGGTCACGGCCGACAACCAGACGCCACCGCTTCCCGAAGGGATCACTTCCGATCCGGACTTCTACGAGAACTGGCCCGTCGGCGCCGCCGGCATCGACCACTTCAGGTCCTACAGCGACATGTTCACCGGGGAGTCCGTCATTCCGACGAACCCGGAATATGTCTGGGGCCGCAGGAGCATCTCGATCCAGGACAACACGCGAAAGTCCTTTCCGTTGGCCAACGGCGGCTGGAACGGCATGTCGCTTCCCCAGAAGGTGGTCGATGCCTACAAGATGTACGACGGCCGTCCGATCGACAATTCCAGTGAGAAATACCCGTACTCCGAGACCGGCTTCACCTCCGGACAACAGGCGTTCTCCGGTTATGTGCTCCTCTCCAACGTGTACAACATGTATGCGAACCGGGAAATGCGGTTCTATGCCTGCGTCGGCTTCAGCCACCGCAGATGGACCATGAGCTCCAGCACGACTTCCGGCCAGTTCAACCAGACGGTGGACTACTACTACGACACTCCGAATGGAAAGATGAACTCCGCAACCGACTATCCGCCGACCGGCTATGTGCTCACCAAGTACATCCATGCACAGGATGCTTGGTCCGGGGACAACGCCCGCCGGATGGAAAAAGGCTATCCGATCATCCGGTATGCCGACATCCTGCTGATGTACGCGGAATGTCTCAACCACCTGACGACCTCCTACTCCATCCAGCTGGGCGATCAGACCTACGATCTTTCGCGCAACACGGATGAGATCAAGAGGGCTTTCAATCAGATCCGGCACCGCGCGGGCCTGCCCGGCATCACGGATGCGGACCTGGCGAGCGTGGAAGGTTTCCAGAAGCTGCTGGAAAACGAGCGCCTGGTGGAATTTCTGCACGAAGACCGGCGCTACTTCGACATCCGTCGCTGGGGCATCTACGAAGAAGTGGATGCGGAACCCATCATGGGCATGAACGTGGACGGCAACAGCGACACCTACTTCCAGCGGACTGTTCCGAACACGTCCAGAATCGGTTCCCGCCTTGTCCACAAGAAGCTCTACCTGCTCCCCATCCCGCTGTGGGAGATTCGGAAACTTCCTTCCTGCGACCAGAACCCGGGCTGGGAAGACTGATGCACGTTGAACCTTTAAGATCATGAACATGAACATTCAACATTTGATAGCTGCTGCTGCGATTTTGCTTTCCGCCGTCTCCTGCGACGACCGGAAGGTTTTCGACCAGGAACAGTACAAGAACATCTTCGGGTTCGTGAGTGAATCCGACAACACGAAGAAAAAGGTTGTCAGCCTCCATTACGACTCGGTCGAAACCTACATGTCCTTTTCCATGGGCGGAAGCTTGGCACCGGAGCGGGACGTGAAGATCGAAATCGCCGAGGATCCCGACCTCATCAAGGAGTACAATTTCAACAACTACGACACCGACGTGTCGAAGTATTCCGTGGCCTTGCCGGCGAAGAACTACAGCATCTCCAATTCGACTTGTACGATCAAGGCGGGTACCCGTCTCGGAATCATTCCGGTGACGATCTATCCCAAAGGACTTTCGCCGGACGAGGACTACATCATCCCGGTCCGTGTCCACAGCTACGACGGCGGGGAGATGCATCCCGACAAGAGCACCCTGCTGCTGCAGGTCGGCATCAAAAACCAGTGGGCGAATTCCAAAGGCGTGGCGTATTCCATGGTCGCGACCCGGAAGGAACTCCCGAACGGCTCCCCGATCAACATGCCGGGCAACAAGACCGTGCATTGCTGGGAGGCGAACAGCGTCCGGACGACCCCCGGCAACCTGCTGTACTCTGCCAGCATCCATGACCAGGAGATGAACTGCATCATCCTCGAAGTGGCGACGACCGCGGATGCGGCGGGCTACCGCAAGGTGACGATCCGCCCGCTGCGCGACATGAAGGTCGAACAGCTGGACGGGGACAAGGATTA
>CABTXO010000196.1 GCA_902488725.1 uncultured Bacteroidales bacterium | reverse complement strand
GCAAATTCGGCCCGGATCCCGCCTCCGTCGCCAGCAGCATGGTGGGCGGCATCGTGGCCAACAATGCGTCCGGAATGAGCTGCGGCACCCATGCCAACAGCGACAAGACCCTGATCAGCGCCCGGCTGGTCCTCGTGGACGGGACGGTCCTGGACACGGGCGACCCGGCCTCCCGGGATGCGTTCCGGCAATCCCATCCGGACTTTCTCCGGACAATCGAATCCCTGCGGGAGGAGGTGGCGGCGGATCCGGCGCTTGCTCAGCGGATCCGGTACAAATATTCCATCAAGAACGTGACGGGGCTGAATCTCCTGCCGCTGGTCCGCTTCACCGATCCGTTCGACATCATCGCCCACCTGCTGGTCGGCTCGGAAGGCACCCTCGCCTTCCTGAGCGAAGTCACGATGCAGACGCTGCCGCTGGCGCCGCTCCGGGCCAGCGCGATGATCTATTTCCGGTCGATCCGTGCGGCGGCGGAGGCCGTGGTCGCCCTCAAGCAGCAGACCGGGCTGGAGGTCATCCGGGCGGCGGAACTGCTGGACAAGCGATCGCTTCGTTCCGTCGACGACCCGATGCTGGCGGTCGAACCGGAGACCGACCTCACCGCCCTGCTCACCGAGACGACGGCGGACACGCCGGAATCCCTGCAGGACCGCATCCGGGCCATCGTACAGGCATTGAACGGCTTCGACATCCTGCCCGATCCCGCCACGGGCGAAAAGGTTCATTTCACGCAGGATCCGAAGGAATATTCCCGTTTCTGGGCCATCCGGGCCGGCATATTCCCGTCCGTCGGCGGCATGCGGCGTCCCGGAACGACCTGCCTGATCGAAGACATCGCCTTCCACATCGCAGATCTGCCGGCGGCCACCGCCGACCTCTCCGCCCTGCTGGACCGGCACGGGTATGCAGATTCCTGCATCTACGGCCATGCGCTGGAGGGGAACTTCCACTTCATCATCAACCAGGCCTTCGATTCTCCTGCGGAAGTGCAGCGCTACGAGGCCATGATCCGGGACGTGGCGCAGATGGTGGTCGGGAAATACGATGGCTCACTCAAGGCAGAGCACGGGACGGGCAGGAATATGGCTCCGTTCGTGCAGTACGAATGGGGCGAGAAAGCCTTCGGTCTGATGCAGCGTATCAAAGCGCTTTTCGACCCGGACGGGCTGCTGAATCCGGGCGTCATTTTCAACGACGACCCGCAGTGTTTCATCCGGGACTTCAAGGCGCTGCCGGTCCTGCATCCCTGGCTGGACACTTCCAGGCCGGTCGAGCCGGCACTGGCGGAAACCTACCGGGCGCTGAACAAATGCATCGAATGTGGCTTCTGCGAAGTGAACTGCCTGTCCTGCGGCTTCACGCTCTCCTCACGGACGCGGATCGTGACGCAGCGGGAGATGGCCCGCCTGCGGGCGCTGGAGTCTCCTTCCGCCGAAGACATGCGGCGGCTGAAGGCGCTGGAAAAGGAATATTCCTACGAGGGGGAACAGACGTGCGCCGGGGACGGGCTCTGCGCGACTTCCTGCCCGATGGGCATCAATGTCGGCGAACTCACGCATCAACTCCGGCGAATCGGGCTGCCGGCCGGCTCTCCGGGCTACAACGTCCGGGCTTTCGCCGCTTCACATTTCGGGGCGGTGAAGGGCGTCATCCGAAATGTGCTGCGGCTGGCTTCTGTCGGTCAGGCAGTGCTGGGTGACCGGCTGATGAGCGGTTTCGCCCTGGGCCTCCACAAGGCCATCCATCTACCCCTGTGGACACCTGCCATGCCGAAAGCCTATTCCGTCCCGAAACCGCTCTTGGCGGGTCATTCTGCCTTCAGGACGACGACTGTTCCCACATCTTCCGGATCAGAAACGGATGTCTGCTCCGGTACGGAGACCTCCTCCGGCACTTCCGCCCCTTCCCGCACCGCATCTTCCGGCACGGCCACCGCTTCCCCCGTTGCATCTTCCGGGACAGCCACGTCCACCCCTTCCCGCACCGCATCTTCCGGGACAGCCACGTCCACCCCTGTCACCGGAACCGTTACCGGTCCCGATGCACGGAAGGTAGTCTATTTCCCGAGCTGTCTGAACCAGATGATGGGGCTGCCGAACAAGGGGCAGGAAAAGGGAGAAAGACCCCTCGTGGAGGAGATGCTGTCGTTGCTGCAGAAGGCGGGCTACCAGGTGATTTTCCCTGCCGGAATGTCGGAACTGTGCTGCGGGACGATCTGGGAAAGCAAAGGGATACCGGAACTGGCGGACCGGAAAGTCCGGGAGCTGGAGGAAGCGCTATGGACTGCGTCCGGACAGGGCCGGTACCCGGTGCTCTGCGACCAAAGCCCCTGTCTGCACCGGATGCGGAAGAAAATCAGCCACATAAAGCTGTACGAACCTGCGGAATTCATCCTGACCTTCCTGCGCGACAGACTGGAGTTCCATCCGACTGACGAACCCGTCGCCGTCCATCTGACCTGTTCCACCCGTCTGATGGAAGGCTCATGGGCAATGCTGGAACTGGCGCGACGCTGCTCTTCCCGCGTCGTGGTTCCGGAAGGCGTCGGCTGCTGCGGTTTCGCCGGAGACAAGGGCATGACCCATCCCGAACTGAATGCCTACGCCCTGCGCAAGTTGCGCGCTCAGGTCCGGGGCATCCCGGCCGGTTACTCCAACAGCCGCACCTGCGAAATCGGCCTCACCACCCACTCCGGCATCCCCTACCGCTCCATCGCCTACCTCGTCAACCGCTGCACCACCCCGAAACCGTAACGGATCATCCATCCGCCCCCATTCTCCGCCCCCAGGCCCCAACTTCCGGCTCCTCCTTCTTCTGGCCAGGCCTCCAGACGAATATTGGTTGACTTATTAACCGTTAATAACTTACGTATTTTCTTTCCGGATATCTACCTCGAATTCGCCATAGACCTCCAGATGGATCTTGGTTAACTTATTAATTGTTACTGTCTTACAAACTTTCTTTCCGGAGACTTGCCTCGATTTCGCCATAGGTCTCCAAACAAGAAATCTGTAAGCGGCTCTGTGTCAAAGAGAAGGAAAAATCTCGTCAGGAGGCCTTTTCTTTCACGGATTTTTTCGGAAGATTCCGTATCTTCACAGGACCAAAACTTTTATTATGAAAGCGACACTATTGATGGACCCGTTTCAGGGGCGGATCGGCATCTTCCATTTCTGCACAGATGCTTTGAAAAAGAAAATCCTGTTCAAAGAGCGCAGAGACTATGTGTATGGCGTGAACAGCATTGCGATTTTCGCAGCCCCGGGGAGAGTGGAGGTGCTCTGTTATTGTCTGATGAGCAACCATTTTCATGTCCTGCTCAGGGGACGGCTCCCGGACTGCGTCCGTTTCATGCGGAAGCTGCTCATGCGCCTGGCTATATACGTGGCGGCGCGCGACGGGGAAAAAGGGGGCTTCGGGATGGACAGTTTCGACGTCACACCCGTGACGAGCCGGAATCAAATGAAAAAGGAGATCGCCTACATTCTTCGAAACCCACTCAAGGCTCGGATTGCATCTCCGATTTCGTACGAGTGGAATTCTGCAGACGTGATGTTCAATCCGCAGAGCGGAAATATATCCGGAAGCAGTCTGAAAGCGTTGACGGTGGAAGAACGGCGAAAACTTTTCGCTACGCGGGAAAAGGTTCCGGAGCAATTCGAACAGCGGGATGGAAAAATCCTGAACAAGTCTTTCGTCCGGTACGAACTGGCGCAGAGGTGCTTCCAGGATGACATGGACTATTTCAACGAACTGAAGAGATTCAACAACGAGGCGGAAGTTGAAGGCGAGCACCTTGGGCAGGAGAAGTTGTTCTTCACGGATGAAGAACTGATTGAGAAAATGCTGCTGATGTGCAGAAAAGAGTATTATGTCTCGAGCCCGGCCGCATTGGACCGCAAATCTTTGCTGAATATGGCGACGGCGCTCCGGGTCCGGTTCGGAGCCGGGAAGGAGCAGCTGGAACGGATTCTGGGGCTGGATGATGCACTTGTCTCGAAGCTCTGACCGCCGGCGGAAAACGCTGAGGGGCCGAATGCCGCATGCAGGCCACCAGACAAGAAAAATGATTCTCCTTGATGGTGAGCAGTTTGAGAAAGTCCCTTCTGGAGACCTATCGGGAAATCGAGGCAAGTCTCCGGAAAGAAAGTTTGTAAGACAGTAACAATTAATAAGTTAACCAAGATCCATCTGGAGGTCTATGGCGAATTCGAGGTAGATAT
>CABTXO010000195.1 GCA_902488725.1 uncultured Bacteroidales bacterium | reverse complement strand
GGGATGGGGATCGACAAGCCCGATGTCCGTTTCGTGATCCATTACGACATTCCCAAGAGCATCGAAGGGTACTACCAGGAGACCGGCCGGGCTGGCCGGGACGGCAACGAGGGCCGCTGCATCACCTACTACAGTTACAAGGACATCCAGAAACTGGAGAAATTCATGCAGGGGAAACCGATCTCCGAACAGGAAATCGGACGTCAGCTTCTGCTGGAGACGGTGGCCTATTCAGAATCCAACCAATGTCGCAGAAGACTGCTGCTGAACTATTTCGGGGAAGATTATCCGAAAGAGAACTGCTGCATGTGCGACAACTGCGTCAACCCGAAGCCCAGTTTTGACGGCCGGAAGGAGATGTGTCTCGTGATCGAGCTGATTCAGTCGCTGCCTGAGCACTTCAAGATCGAGCATCTGGCCATGATCCTGTCCGGAAATGCCAATGCGATGGTCAAGTCTTACCGGCATGACAAGATCAAACTCTTCGGTGCCGGCTCCGCCCACAACGAAAAATTCTGGGCGACCGTGATCCATCAAGGACTGATCCTGCATTTCCTTGAGAAGGAGATCGAAACCTACGGATTGATCTACGTGACTCCGAAAGGGGAGGCCTTCCTGGCCGCACCTTACGAGATCCGGCTGGTCGAGGACCGGGTCTTCTCCAACGATTCCGGCGGTGAAGAAGAGGACGACGAAGAGACCGCCACAGCGAATGCGGCGATGAAAGGCAGCGGGGGCGGAGATCCGGCCCTCCTGTCCATGCTGAAGGATCTGCGGAAGGACCTGTCCCGGAAACTGGGGCTGCAGCCCTGGATCATCTTCGGCGACCCGGCCCTGGAAGACATGTCAATCCTGTATCCGGTCAATCTGGACGAACTCCACAACTGCCAGGGTGTCGGGGAGGGCAAGGCCCGCAAGTACGGGGAGAAGTTCGTGGAGCTCATCAAGCGGTACGTGGAAGAGAACGAAATCAGCCGCCCCGAGGATTTTATCGTGAAATCCGCCCCTTCCAAGTCGGCGAACAAGATCTACATCATCCAGAGCGTGGACCGGCAGATGGCGCTGGACGACATCGCAGACGCACGCGGAATGGAGCTGGAAGATGTCGTGCAGGAAATCGAAACCATCGTTTCTTCCGGCACCAAACTGGATCTGAACTACTACATCCGTCAGGTAGTGGACGAGGATGTGGTGGAAGATGTCTACGACTATTTCAAGAACGATGCGACCTCCGATTCCGTCGACGAAGCGCTGAATGAACTCGGCCCGGACTACGACGAGATGGATGTCCGGCTGGTTCGCCTCAAGTTCCTCTGCGAAATCGCGAACTGATTCAGATCGTCACCATCTTCAGACGGCGGCCTTCGAAATGTCCGAGGTGCCGGAATCCGAAGGACTTGACATATTGGGCGAAGTAGTCGAACTTGTCGCCGACGCGTTCCGCATAGTGGGAATCCGAGCCCAGGGTGATCACTTCACCACCCAGTTCCATGAAACGCAGGAGGATGTCCCGGTCCAGCACAGGCTTGCGCAGCCCGTAGGCCTGATAGGTCTTGGTGTTGATCTCGAAGCCTTTCCCGTTCTCGGCGAGGTAGCGGAGGATTTCGTCCAGCAGCCCCGGGAAATCCCGGTACATCACGCTCTCTTTCGGGTAGGGGGCATAGCGTGCGATGTAGTCGAAGTGCCCCATGATGTCGAAATCGTCGCCCAGCCACTTCATCTCTTTCAGCAGCGTTTCCAGGTAGTGGCCGTAGGCCTCTTTCCAGTTTTTGCCCTTGTAGTAGGCCCCCCGGTACGGGTCGGTGCCGTCCAGGTAGTGCACGGAAGCGAGCACCTGGTCGAACCGGTAGGTCTGGAAAAAAGTCCGGATGGCTTCCCGCTCACCTTCGTACAGGCCGATCTCCACCCCTTTGAAGATCCGGAATTTTTTTGCGGCCTGTCTGCCGAAGAGCCCTCCTGCAACGGCCTCGTTGACGCGGTCGATCTCGGCCTGCTGGGCAGGCACGTCAAACTGCTCGCCGACAGGCATTTCCCGCTCCTGCGGCTTGTCCGGTACAAAAAAATCACAATGGTCGGTGAAACAGATGCCGCCCAGTCCCTTGTCGACGGCGGCTTGCGCAGACTTCTCCACGGAAGTGCTCGCACCGTCGAACGAGAACTGGCAGTGGTTGTGGGTGTCGTAATACATGATGACGAATATAGGAAAAATTCTTAAATTTGTAAATCCAAAATCTTGAAAGGCCTATGTTTACATTCGGTTACAAGACAAAAATCAACAGCATGCTGCGGGCTTTGGCCGCCATCGGGATCGGTTTGGTCATGATCCTCGGCAACAACGCCCCGCTGACTGTCGTACGGGTCATCGCCTCCTTCCTCTTCGCCGCGGGCCTCGTGTCCCTGGTGTACGGCGTCGTCCACCGGAAGGGAGAAGTCTTGTCCTTGATGATCACCAATGCGGTCGTGGACATGCTGCTGGGCACGATGCTCTTTCTTTTCCCGGAGCAGGTTGCGCATTTCATCGTCTATGTGATCGGCTTCCTGCTGATCCTTTTCGGCGCGCTGCAGCTGATCGTGCTCGCCGGCGTGATGAATCTCGTGGGGGCCCGCTTCACGTCGCTGATTTTTTCCATCTGCGCGATTCTGGGCGGCGCCTTCCTGATCTTCAACCCCTTCTCCATGAAGATCATGAGCATCGTTGCGGGCTGCCTGCTGCTGATGTACGGCCTCTCCGAACTCTTCTCGACCTGGCAGGTCGGCCGGGCGAAAAAGGCCTACGAGATCAAGTTCGCCCCCAAGCCGCAGGACCCGGCCTCCGCGGACGGCAAGGTGGATGCTTCCGGCATCGGCCAGGCCAAGGAAGTAGACTATCGGAAATCTGAACAGTAGGGGGCGTGCGGACGGCATCATGATTCCTCAGAAGACGGTACAGCAGATTCTCGACACCGCGAAAATCGAGGAAGTCATCGGCGACTTCGTGACCCTGAAACGGCGCGGAGCCGACTGGTGGGCCTGCTGTCCCTTCCACAATGAGAAGACGCCTTCGTTCCACATCATGCCTGCAAAGGGCATGTACTACTGCTTCGGCTGTCACAAAGGGGGATCCGCCGTGGGCTTCATCATGGACCACGAACATCTGTCCTACGCGGAAGCCCTACGCTACCTCGCCAAGAAATACAACATCGAAATCGTTGAAAAGGAAGAGACGGCCGAAGACATCGCGAACCGCCGGCGGAACGAAAGCCTGATGCTGGTGTCTGAATATGCCGGCAAGTTCTTCCAGGAGCAGCTGGAAACCCCGGAAGGGCAGGCCCTCGGCCTGAACTATTTCCATACTCGCGGACTGGAGGATGCCACGATCCGCAAATACGGCCTCGGCTGGGCCCCGACCGGCCGCCGCACCTTCACCGAAGCGGCCCGTACGGCGGGCTACAAGGAGGAATATCTCCTCGACACCGGCCTCTGTGCCCGCTACGACGAGGACGGCAGCCTCCACGACCGGTTCTACGACCGGGTGGTGTTCCCCATCCATTCGGTCAGCGGACGGGTCATCGCCTTCGGTGCGCGGACCCTGCGGACCGACAAGACCGTCGCCAAGTACGTCAATTCGAAGGAAAGCGACATCTATGTGAAGAACCAGTCCCTGTACGGGATCTGGTTCGCCAAGAACGAAATCGCCAGGCAGGACAACTGCTACCTTGTGGAAGGGTACCTGGATGTCCTGTCCCTGCACCAGCTGGGCATCGCCAACGTGGTCGCCTCCAGCGGTACAGCCCTGACGGATGGGCAGATCCGGCTGATCAAACGGTTCACGGACAATGTGACCATCATGTACGACGGGGACTCCGCCGGCATCCGCGCCGCCCTGCGGGGCATCGACATGTTCCTGCGGGAAGGAATGAACGTCAAGGTGGTTCTGATCCCGGACGGGGACGACCCGGATTCCTATTCCCGGAAACATACCCTGGCGGAAGTGGAAGCCTTCCTGGCGGACAACGCCAAAGACTTCGTGGACTTCAAGTCCTCCCTGCTGATGGATGACGCGGCCGGAGACCCGCTGAAAAGGGCGAACGTCATCAACGACATCGCCGACACGATCGCGGACATCCCCGACGGGGTCAAGCGGGCGACCTACATGGACTTCTGCAGCCGGAAGTTCGAGATCCGGCGGGATCTGCTGGAGGCGACCACGTTGGCGATGCCCAGCTGGTGCAGGGACAGGACATCCAGGTACCCTTC
>CABTXO010000194.1 GCA_902488725.1 uncultured Bacteroidales bacterium | reverse complement strand
GAGTTTCTCCATGTGCTGAACTTCGGGCGTTGCCTCTTCGCATCTCCGACCGGCGGGACGGTATCCTGCTGCAGCGTCTCACATCCGCCTTTCCCGTTCCGGCATCCCGGGACAGCCATCAGCGGCACGAGCAGGACAAGAAACAGAAAAAAGTATAAAAATTTGCTTTCCACTCCGACAAATGTAAGAAAAAACCCCCAAGCAATTGACGGATAATAGAAAAAATTGCCCATCTTTGCAAACCGGCCGCCGTAAGGCGGCGGACATGAACCAGAAAGAAACAAGAAATGACGGAAAAACTTCTCTTTCGGGGATCGGTCCTCCTGATCCTGACCCTGCTGCTCCTTTCGGGAATTTCCTTGGACACATCCGCACAGGAACGCCGCGTGACCCTCAGCGGCCACATCAGCGACGCAGCTTCCGGCGAGACCCTGATCGGGGCCGGGGTGAAGAGCGGAACGCTCGGCGCCGTGTCCAACGACTACGGATTCTACACCCTCACCCGCCCGGCCGGAAAACAGGTCGAGTTCACCTATTCCTACGTAGGCTACGAGGATGCCGTCGTCGTGCTGGACCTGGTCCGCGACACGACGGTCAACATCGCCCTCAAGGCCAACTCACATATCCAGGAGGCGGTCGTGTCCGCGCAGAAGGAGTCGGGCATCCAGGCCACCAAGATGAGTGCGATCGAGATCCCGATGACCCTGATCAAGAACACCCCCACCCTCTTCGGCGAGGCCGACGTGCTCAAGACCGTCCAGCTGATGCCGGGCGTCCAGAGCGGCGTGGAAGGCTTTTCAGGAATATACGTCCGTGGCGGCGGGCCGGACGAGAACCTCCTGCTGCTCGACGGCATCTCCCTCTACAACACCGAACACCTGCTCGGCCTGTTCTCGATCTTCCAGCCGGAGGCGGTGAAGAAGGTCACCCTGTTCAAGGGTTCCTTCCCCGCCCGCTACGGCGGCCGGACCTCCAGCATCATCGACGTGCGGACGAACGACGGGAACATGCAGGAGACCCACGGCACCGTCGGCGTGGGCCTGCTGAGCGACAAGTTCCACCTCGAAGGCCCCCTGTTCAAGGGCAAGACGGCATATTCCGTCAGCGCACGCGGGATGCACACCATCCTGTTCGACCGGGTGCTCGCCCTGTTCAAGGTGCCGGCGAACTATTTCTTCTATGACCTCAACGGCAAGGTCACCCACAAGTTCGGTGACCGGGACCGGCTGTACCTCAACCTCTACAACGGAAGGGATGCCTTCTACTACAAGGAGAAGGACGGCGGCGCGCAGGAAAACACCGTCAGCTGGGACGACAAGACCCGGATCAACTGGGGGAACAGCCTGGCTTCGCTCCGGTGGAACCACGTGTTCAACGGCCGGCTCTTCGCGAACGCCACCGGTGCCTGGACCCGCTACCGGATGATCATGCAGTACAGCACCAGCGAGAAAGACCGCAGCACCACCCCTCCCGGCCTCCACAAGTATGTGTTCGACTACCGCTCCGGCCTGCAGGACCTGACCGGCAAGCTCGATTTCGACTACACGCCCGGCCCGCACCACCGGATCAAGTTCGGTGCTGAATATGTGTACCACACCTACGTTCCGGAGACGCTGACCAATGTCGAGCAGGAGAGCTCCGCCGGCAAGACGCTGATGGACACCACCATCACAAACGCCAGGCAAGGCAACCGCTACGGGCACGAAATCGCTTTCTATGCGGAAGACGACTTCACCATCGGAAACTGGCTCACCCTCAATCCGGGCCTCCACATGGCGATGTTCATGACGAACGGCAAGACGTACCTTGCACCCGAGCCGCGCATGTCCGCCAAAGTCGATTTCGGCCGCGGATTCAGCGCCAAGGCGGCCTATTCCCGGATGTCGCAATACGTCCACCTGCTCTCCTCCTCCATGATTACGCTCCCCATCGACCTCTGGGTGCCCATCACGAAGGACATCAAGCCCGTCACGGCGGACCAATATTCAGCGGGCTTCTACTACGACGGCCTGCGCGGCTGGGAATTCTCGGTCGAAGGCTACTGGAAGCAGATGCGCAATGTGCTGGAATATAAGGACGGCATCTCCTTCCTGGCGAATTCCAACCAATGGGAGGACAAGGTGGAGATGGGTGAAGGCCGCTCGTTCGGCCTGGAACTCTTCCTCCAGAAGACGATGGGCCGGACGACGGGCTGGCTGGGCTACACGCTCGCCAAAAGCGACCGCATCTTCCCCAGCGGCAAAATCAACAACGGTCTGCGGTATCCCTACCGCTATGACCGCCGGCACAACCTCTCGCTCGTCGTAAACCACAAATTCAGTGAAAAAGTCGATCTGAGCGGCACCTGGACCTTCGCGACGGGCGGTACCACCACGATTCCGGAGCGGGAGACCGCGGTCCTCACCCCGGACGGCAGGATTGCCCAGATCGACTATGCGCCCCATCGCAACAACTACCGGCTGCCGCCCAGCCACCGGCTCAACCTGGCGGTGAACCTCCACCGCCCGCACCGGCACGGAGAGGGCGTCTGGAGTTTCAGCGTCTACAACGTGTACTGCCGGATGAATCCGAACTTCGTGTTCAGCAGTTCCGACCGCAGCTTCGACGGGTCGGTCTATACCCGGAAGGACAAACTGACCCAGCTGACCCTGCTGCCCCTCATTCCTTCCTTCAGTTACACCCGAAATTTTTAGACCATGAGAAAGTTCTTCCTGCTCCTTGTGCTTTCTGCGGCGGTCCCCCTCATGGGTGCCTGCCAGAAGGAACTGACATACAACCGGAAAGACATCCAGCCCCGGCTGAACCTGAACGCCCAGTTGAAAGTGGGTGACACCCTGCACATCGTGCACCTCTGCCTCAGCACGGACAAAACCATCCTCCCCGTCCAGTCGGGGAGCGTCCGCTGCGTGGTCAACGGGAAATTGGCCGCCACGGCAATCGAAGTGGACGGAGACAAGTTTGTGCTGCCGCTGATCGGCTCATTTTACTGGAGTACCACTTCCTACTCCCCGGGCAAGATGCGCCAGAAGAGCTTCGCCTTCAAGGCCGATCTCCAGGCTGGCGACAAGGTGCGCATCGAGGCGGAGGCGGACGGGCATTCCGCCTGGGCCGAAGTGATCGTGCCGAAGGCACCCGAATTCGAAATCGCAGACACCACGAGCTCCTTCGATCCCAACGATTACTACGAAGGAGGAGGGCAGAAGTTTTTCAGGCAGACCGTCAAGTTCCACCTCAAGGGCAGTGACAACGTCCCGGGCGCGAATTATTATCGCCTCTGGGGGACGCTTCTGGCGGACGACCTGATCTATCTACGCAAGAAAGATCCCCAGGAACCGGGGGAAGAGACCCCCGAAGAGCCCCAGGTGCTGACCGGACGGGCCACGTATGAGAAAGGGATCCATTTGCAATGGAGAAACGATCCGATCCTGAACGACGGGGCGCCTGCCGAAGATCTGGACATGTTCGGGGCCGGAGAGAACATTTACAATGCCTTTTCCGACAACCTGTTCAGCGACAGTTCCTTCGATTTGAATTTCGAGATCTGGCGGGAGCAGCTGCAACACATCGATGACAGAATCCTATGGAGAGAGGAAAATGGCTCCGTCGAACTGCAGCCCGTCGACTCGGTCTATGCCCAAAACACGTTGGCCGTCTGCCTCTCCGCCATCTCGGAGCAGCAGTATCACCTGCTGAAGTCCTTGAACATCAAGGCGAACGGACCCGACGAGGGCATGATCTTCACGGAGCCGGTCACCTTCCCGGACAATGTGGTAGGGGGTGTCGGGCTGGTCAGCATCGAGAACCCCGCCGTCCGCAAGCTTCCGCTGCCGGGCTTCCTGCGCAAATTCAACTTCTACATGGAGACGGATTAGCCGATTTCTTTATGCTATTATAAAATTTAACTTTATATTTGCATAAAGACATGGACCCATGATTCAGCGAACCCTGCAAGAGAAGTTATTGTATCTCTCGACAAAATTCCCCTTTGTCCTACTCTCCGGGCCGAGGCAGTCCGGTAAATCCATCTTGGCGCGCCATTCATTTCCCGATTACCAGTACATCTCACTGGAAGAGACGGATAATAGGCAGTTCGCAGCGGAAGACCCGAGGGGCCTCATTGCCCAATACCCGGACAACACCATCATTGATGAGGTTCAAAGAGTCCCGAAACTGCTGTCATATCTTCAGACCCATACCGATTTGGTCGGGAAGAACGGGATGTACATTCTCACGGGCTCGCAGAATTTTCAGTTGCTGACGTCTG
>CABTXO010000193.1 GCA_902488725.1 uncultured Bacteroidales bacterium | reverse complement strand
TTCCCCTTCCAGAAGTATGCAGTGAATATGCTGCAGTGCAACCTGACCTTCACCGAAGTGCCGGCGGATTCCTTCTGGGCCTCCAGTTCCGTGACCCTCGTGCAATATCTGATCATGCTGGTCGTGGCCGCTACGGCCTTCATGCTCAATTTCATGAAGTCCAAGAACATGAAGATCACGATGCTGGTGATCTCCGTGACCGCCCTGGTCGTCTACTGCTACATGGGCTACATGCGGCAGTCCGCCGAATCCATCTTCGCCGTGTTCCCGCTGCTGGCGGTGGGCATCACCCCGATCCTCGGCAACTATGTGGACCACAAGGGCAAGGCGGCCTCCATGCTGGTGCTCGGTTCGCTGCTGCTGATCGCCTGCCACCTGACCTTCGCCTTCGTCCTGCCCATGTTCAAGGGAAACGGCCTCGGCGGTGTCGTGGTCGCCTATCTGACCATCCTGATTCTGGGCGCCTCTTTCTCGCTGGTGCCGGCTTCCCTGTGGCCGAGCGTGCCGAAGCTGGTGGACGCCAAAATCATCGGCTCCGCCTATGCGCTGATCTTCTGGATCCAGAACATCGGGCTGTGGCTCTTCCCGCTGCTGATCGGCAAGGTGCTGGACAAGACCAATCCGGGCGTGGCCGACGCCACGCAGCTCAACTACACGGCGCCGTTGATCATGCTGGCCTGCCTGGGCGTCGCCGCCCTGGTGATCGGCCTGATCCTGAAGGTCGTGGACCGGAAGAAGCAGCTCGGACTCGAACTGCCCAATATTCAGGAATAACCCATGACGGGACCGTCGAAGAAGAAAGGACTGACAGGCTGGCTCGCGCTGGCCTGTCTGGTCGTTCCGATGTTCGCATCGTACTTCTTCGACGACATGTTCTCCACCCTGTCGCACCTGTTCGAGCATCCGGAGCTGCTCGCCCTGGGCTGGAACGCGGCGGACTACGGTCTCTACACCAGCGGCTATTCGGTCCTCTGCGTGTTCGGCGGCCTGGTGGTCTGCGGCATGCTCCTGGACAAGTGGGGCGTGCGGGTCACGGGGTCCATCTTCGTGGGCATGATGGCCGGGGGAACCGCCCTGGTGGCCTGGGCGATCACCTCCGGGCTGCCACCGAAGACCTCTCTCTCCATCGCCTACACGGGCTGCATGCTCTTCGGCCTCGGCAGCGAAATCGCCGGGGTGGCCGTCACCCGTTCCATCGCCAAATGGTTCAAAGGCAGGGATATGGCCTTCGCCATGGGACTCCAGCTGGCCATCGCCCGGCTGGGGACGGCCTTTGCCCTGGTCATCTCTCCGAAACTGGTGGCCGCGAAAGCACCCGGAGCGATGTATTCCCTCCCGGAAACCGCCCGGCCCGCCTTCCTCGGTCTCGGTCTGATGCTCGCGGGCATGATCCTCTGGGCGGTCTTCGTGGCGATGGACGCACGGTTCGACCGGGCGGCCGGACGCACGGACCGGACCGCCACCGCCGAGGCGGACAAGTTCCGCTTCTCGGATGTACTGAAACTGCTGCAGAACAAGCAGTTCATCCTGATTGCGCTGCTGTGTGCGTTCTTCTACAGCAGCATCATCTCGTTCAAGAAGTTCGCCAGCGCGATCCTGATTCCGCGCTTCGGCGTCCCGGTCGAGGCCGCCAGCTGGATGGTGTCCATGCTGCCCTTCGCCACGGTGATCTTCGCCCCGCTCTTCGGCATCCTGGTGGACCGCATCGGCAGGGGAACCCGCTGGATGATCGCCGGCTCGGTGCTGGCCCTGGCGGCCCACCTCCTGCTCGCCTTCGGCCCCGCCGGCATCCCGGCCTACGGCTACCTCAGCATGGTGTCCCTGGGCTTCGGCTATTCCCTCGTGCCGGCGGCCCTCTGGCCGTCCGTCCCGAAAATCGTTCCGGACAAGGTGCTGGGCACGGCCTTCTCGCTCATCTACTGGGTGCAGAACCTCGGGCTGATGCTCTTCAAGATGTTCGCCGGCAAAATTCTCGCCGCTTCGCAGCCCGGCGGCACCGCCGTGAATTCCGCCCCGGACTTCTACGTCTCGGGTGCAGTCTGGGTCGAGGTCATGTTCGTGGCCGTCTGCCTCCTCGCCCTCCTGCTCGCCTTCGGGCTCAACCGCTCCTCCCGCCGCCACCCTGAACTCCGGCTCGACGCTTCTGCAACTGTTCCCGAACGGGGATGACGCTTTCCCGCAAAAATTCACTACCTTTGACTGTTCATCATTCAGAACGGCGGGCCATGGATTTGGGGCTTTTTTCGGAAATTTTGAATATTCCCTCGACCTCAGGCGAGGAGCGGGCGCTGGCGGAATTCCTGTCCGTCCGGCTCGCAGGCCCCGTCGAGGGCTTCCCGCAGCCGGCGAAATGCCGGGTGCTGAAGTTTGAGGTGGGGGACGGCACGGAGAATCTCCTCTTCGACTGGTCAGAGACGGGAGCGCCCCCCTTCGTCTACTGCACCCATCTGGACACGGTCCCGCCCTACATCCCCCCGACTTTTACGTCGGAAGGGAGCGACACCCTCATCCGGGGCCGCGGAAGTTGCGATGCCAAGGGACAGATTTTCGCGATGTACACGGTCTGCAGAAGGCTGGAGGTGGAGGGCTTCCACGATTTCGGCCTGCTGCTGCTGGCGGGGGAGGAGACCGGCTCCTTCGGCGCGAAAGCCTGGACCCGCGACTGCCCTGGCGGGGACTTCGTGCTCGTCGGCGAGCCGACGGACAACTGTCTCGTCACGGCGAGCAAAGGCACGAAAGCCTTCGCCGTCACCCTCCACGGCACCCCCTGCCATTCCGGCTACCCCGAAAACGGCGAAAGCGCCGTGGACAAATTCGTGGCATTCATGAATATGCTTTCGGCCGTGGAATTTCCCCTCGACCCGGATCTGGGGCCGACGACCTGGAACGTGGGCAAGCTCCGCAGCGACAATCCGCAGAACATCCTCAGTCCCGAAGTGTCCTTCCGGCTCTATTTCCGGACCACCTTCGCCAGCGATTCCCTGATTTTGAAGGCGTTGGAAGGAATATGCCCGGCCGGGACCGAGGTGGAGGCGCTGGGCGGGGACGATCCGCTGCACTATTTCAGCGAGGTGCCGGGCATCCCGGGCAGGCCCATGGCCTTCGGGAGCGACGCCCCCAGGCTCCGGCACTTCGCCCGGCGCGCGATCTGCGGTCCCGGCTCGATTCTGACGGCGCACACCGACCGAGAACAGGTGCGCCTGTCCGAACTGGAAACTGCCGTGGAGCAGTACATCCGTATTTTTAAATCCGTAAACAACAGCAAATCAATATGATCATCATGAAATTCGGCGGCACGTCCGTCCAGGATGCGGAAGCGATCGGGAGAGTGGTTTCGATCGTCCGCGGCCGCCTGCGCGAAAAACCCCTGGTGGTGGTGTCCGCCCTCGCAAAAGTCACCCGCCTGCTGCTCGAAATCGCCCACGAGGCGGAAGCCCGGCACGAAGCGCGGACCGCGGAACTCCTGTCGCAATTGCGGGAGCGGCATGTGCAGGTGGCGGAACAGCTCCTGCACGGCCATCCGGACCTTCTGCAGGACACGAAAGCAAAACTGGAACACCGCTTCGCGCGGCTGGCCTCCTTCGTCGGCGGCGTCTGCCAGATCGGGGAACTGTCCCCCCGCAGCGAAGCCCGCATCATCTCCCACGGGGAACTCCTCTCCTCTATTCTTGTGAACACCGCCTTCAATGCCAACGGCATCTCCAGCAACTGGCTGGACGCTCGGCGCATGGTCGTGACGGACGAGAACTACATGAGTGCCCGGCCCGATCTGGAGGTGACCGGGGCGAACGTGCGTCGGGCCGTCGCGGAAGAAGGGAAGGGGGCGGAAGTCCTGCTCACCCAGGGATTCATCGCAACTTCCACCGCAGGCTTCACGTCCGTGCTCGGATTCGAAGGCTCCGACTATTCCGCCGCCCTCTTCGGCATGGCGCTGGGAGCCACTCGGGTCGAGATCTGGACGGATGTGGACGGCATCCGGACCGCAGATCCCCGCGCAGTCTCCACGACTCGCCGGATTGAAAAGGTTTCTTACGAAGAGGCGGCCGAAATGGCGGCGATGGGCGCCCGGGTGCTGCATCCCCTGACCATCGAGCCTGCCCGGAAGAAGGACATTCCGATCCGGGTGCTGAATTCCCGGAACGCAGATTGCCCCGGAACCCTCGTCACCCGTTCCGGAGAAGTCCCGGCCGGCCCCAAATCCATCGCCACCCTCGAGAACATCTTCTTCATCACTTTTTCCAATTGGAATATCTTTATTTGGTGTATTTGGAATACTTAG
>CABTXO010000192.1 GCA_902488725.1 uncultured Bacteroidales bacterium | reverse complement strand
GGTTGATGTTGATCACCCGGTCCAGATCGGCGATGGCATGTTCGAAATCCCCCACTTGCGCGCTGATGAGACTCCGGTTGTAGAGGGTCAACGCATTGCCGGGTTCGTGTGCGAGCACCGTGTTGAGGTCGGCCATGGCGGCGTTGAAATCCATCCGGTCGTAGTGCATGAGGGCGCGGTTGAAGTAGGCGAAGGTGCTGGTGGAGTCCAGGGAGATCGCCTTGTCCATGTCCGCGATCGCACGGGTGTTGTCATGCTGAAGCGCATAGACACGGCCGCGACGGATGTAGCCTTCGGGATCGAAGCGGTCCAGTTTGATGGCTTTGTTGTAGTCGGCCAGGGCGCGGGTCGTATCCCCGAGAAAGAGAAAGGTGGCACCGCGGTTCAGGTAGGCGGAGGGGTCCTTGGGTTCCTTCCTGATGTAATAGTTGAAATCCTTCACCGCCTTGTCGAACTGCTGCGCCAGGAAATAGGTCACGCCGCGGCTGAAATAGAGCCCGTCCAGTCCCGGCCGGAGCTCCAACGCCCGCTGCAGGTCGCGCAGCGCTTCGTCGTACTTGCCGAAACGACTGAGGGTAATCGCACGGTAGTGATAGCCGTTGGTAAAGACGGGGTTCAGCCGCACGGAAGTGTCGAAGTCGGCCTGGGCGCCCCGCAGGTCGCCGAGGTTGAACTTCGCGATTCCGCGGAAGAAGAACGTCCAGGCATCCGTCGTGTCCAGCCGCGCCAGCACGTTGAACTGGGTGATGGCTTCGGCATATTTCCCGTCGGCCAGCGCGGAGCGGCCCCGGGAGTAGAAGACATCCTTGTCGTACTGGGCCCGGAGAAGGACCGCAGCGGACAGCAGAAAGAGCAGGACGACGATGAACCTTTTCATAAAAATTTTCCAATCAGGTGCAAAATACCTAATTTTGGGGACTTGTTTTTGCACAATCCGGTGCAAAGATAAGCAATTAACATGGATCGTGCCTTGAAGACACTTTTTTTGAACAATATTTTCCCGGTCCTCCTGCTCTCCGCCGTGACGACGGTTTCCCTTGCTCAGGAACGGGTCGTACGCATGATTCCGTCCGGCCGCAATGCCGAGCGGGTCGTTTCCGAGGAGGGGCTCCGCGCGGACGTTGAATTCCTCGCCGGATCCGAACTGAACGGCCGGAAGACCGGCTCGCGCGGGGCGAACGAAGCGGCCTTCTGGATCGCGCGCCGGTTCGCGGCCGACGGGTTGCTTCCAATCGGCGGACAATGGGGCCGTTCCTTCCGGAACGGGAGCAAGGTCGGACACAACATCATCGGGCTGCTTCCCGGACAGCGCAACAGCGAGACGGAACGGTACACGATCGTGGCCGCCCATCTAGACAACCTCGGGCTGATCGACGGCGTGCTCTATCCCGGGGCGGACAGCAATGCTTCCGGCGTAGTGGCCATGCTCACGGTCGCGGACATGTTCAAGAAGATGAAGGACCTCGGCCGGTCGTACCGGCGCAATATCCTGTTCGTGGCCCTGGATGCGAAGGAGCCCGAGTCGCGGGGGGCCGGCCAACTCTGGCAGGCGATTCAGACCGGCTCGCTCCGCGATCCCCTGAACGGACAGGCCATCACCCCGGACAAGATCCACTCGATGGTCAACCTGGACATTCTGGGCAGCACGCTCTCCCCGCTGCATCCGGGAAGGAAGGACTACCTGATGATGCTGAGCGACGGACACTTCATCGGCGCAATGCTGGACGCGAACGCGGGCAAAGGCCTGTCCCTCGACCTGGCCTTCAACTACTACGGCAGCGAGAACTTCACGCGGTTGTTCTACCACCGGATCGGCGACCACCGCATCTTCCTGGAGAACGGGATCCCGTCGGTGCTGATGACCTCGGGAATCACCCTGAAGACCAACAAGACGGAGGACACGGCGGAAAGCCTGGACTACGGGGTGTTCCGCAAGCGGATCATCCTCATCTTCCACTGGCTTGGAAAAATGCTCTGAAAAGACTATCTTTGTTACTTCACCCGTAAGCAGACGCCATGCGCGAATTCTGGCATATCATGCGGCGGTACGTCGCCCCCTACAAACGATACCTCGGCGGATCGGTCGTGCTGAACATGCTGTCTGCGATCTTCAACATCTTCTCCTTCGCCCTGGTGGTGCCGATGCTCCGCATCCTGTTCAACGTCAACACGAAGACCTATTCTTTCATTCCCTGGGACTCCGTCCCGGGCTGGCGGGGCTTCGGGGAGGCCGTCTCGAACAATGCCTACTGGTACACGGAACAGATGATCGCACAGCACGGCGCATCCCGCATCCTCCTGCTGCTCTGCCTCCTATTGGTCTGCATGACCGCCCTCAAGACGGCCTGCTACTTTGGTTCCGCCGCCGTGATGATCCCCATCCGGAACGGCATCTCCAAGGATCTGCGGATGGAGCTCTACCGGAAGATCCTGTCCCTGCCGATCGGTTTCTTTTCCGAAGAGCGGAAAGGAGACATCATCGCCCGGATGAGCGGAGATGTCCAGGAGGTCGAAAATTCCATCACCAGCTCGATCGAGATGCTGATCAAGAATCCGATCCTGGTCCTTTTCTATTTCTGTGCCCTGGTGTTCATCAGCTGGCAGCTGACCCTGTTCACCATCGTGTTCGCACCCCTGATGATCTGGATCATGGGGGTGATCGGACGCAATCTCAAGAAGAACTCGCTGGAGGCCCAGCAGCTCTGGAGCGACGTGATGGCCCAGGTGGAAGAGACGCTCGGCGGCCTGCGGATCGTCAAGGCCTTCATCGCCGAGAAGAAGATGGCCGGCCGCTTCGACCGGGTGACGGATGCCATGCGGCGGAGGGTGAACCGGGTCAACTTGCGCCAGTCCCTCGCCCACCCCGTCAGCGAATTCCTCGGCACGGTGATGATCATGATCGTGCTCTGGTTCGGCGGCACCCTGATCCTGCGGGGCAATTCGATGGTGGACGCGCCCATATTCATTTACTTCATGGTGATGCTCTACAGTATCATCAACCCGGTCAAGGACTTCTCGAAGGCCGCCTACTCCATTCCGAAGGGACTGGCCTCGATGGAACGGATCAACATGATCCTGGAAGCCGGGAACAGCATCGCCGAGCCGGCCGATCCGCTCCCGCTGGAGGGGTTCGCCCGGGACATCTCCTTCGACCACGTCCATTTCCGCTACCCCGACGGCGGCCGGGAGATCCTGCAGGATGTCTGCCTGACGATCGAGAAGGGCAGGACGGTCGCGATCGTGGGGGCCTCCGGCGCCGGAAAGTCGACGCTGGTGGACCTGATCCCGCGGTTCTACGATGCCACGTCCGGATCCATCCGGATAGACGGGAAGGACATCCGTTCGCTCCGCCTGTCGGATCTGCGCAGCCTGATCGGCAACGTCAACCAGGAGCCCATCCTGTTCAACGACACAATATTCAACAACATCGCCTTCGGCGTGGAAAACGCCACGAAGGAGCAGGTCGTGGAGGCTGCGAAGATCGCGAACGCCCATGACTTCATCCTGGAAAAGGCGGAAGGCTACGACTTCGTGATCGGCGACCGCGGCGTGAAGCTCTCCGGCGGACAGCGCCAACGGATCAGCATCGCGCGGGCGATCCTCAAGAATCCCCCGATCCTGATCCTGGACGAGGCGACCGCTTCGCTCGACACGGAATCGGAAAAGATCGTGCAGGAGGCCCTGTACCGTCTGATGTCCTCCCGGACGACCATCGCCATCGCACACCGGCTCTCCACCATCAAGAACGCGGACGAGATCATCGTGCTGGACGAAGGCCGGATCGTGGAATGCGGAAAACACGAAGAACTGCTTGCCTTGAACGGCATCTACCGGAAACTCAACGACATGCAGGCATTGTAGGAATATGCGGAAAATCAAGATTCTCCTCCTCGCGGCAGTTCTCTGCCTGCTGGCTGTCCCGGTCCCGCCGGCCGCCGCACAGACCGCCGCCGTCTTCAAAAGCACGGCCGACTCGCTGCAGACCCTGCTCCAGCAGCGCAAGGGCGTACGCACTTCCCTGAAAATCAACAAGGTCGCAAAACGCGATCAGCTGCTCGACTTTTACTTCTCCCCCTCCCTGGGGGACTACCCGTGGCGGCAGGGCGATCTCAAATGGCTGAAGGGCCGCCTGAAAGCCCTCCTGCCGTCCAGTTACTCCGGGTGCGCGATCGGAAAGGTCTACGCCGGCCGCATCGGGCTCGAAGAGCTGGTCCTGCCCGCCCCGGGCAGCAGCGGCCGGCCGGATGTCTCCGCCTACCGGAGAACGGATCCGCGCCCCCCCCCTCCC
>CABTXO010000191.1 GCA_902488725.1 uncultured Bacteroidales bacterium | reverse complement strand
TTCTTCCCGATATATTCTTCCACGATGACGCGCCTTTTGATGGAGTGCCTGAAGGCCGTCTGCAACGCAGATTCCATCTCCCCAGCCCTGTCGACCCGGCTCACTCCCTTCGATCCGGCAGAATCCGTCGGTTTGACGCCGCCCGGATAATTTATCCGGGGACGATCCTGCATTGCCTCCTCCAAGGAAGCGTAGCTGCGCGACTCGGGCACATTGAATCCGTTCTCCTTCAGAAACTTCCGAAACTCGTCCTTGTTCTGGAGGATCTCGGTCGAGCGCAGCGGTCCGGAGGAAGGCAGTCCCATCTGCTCCTGCACATAGGCCGCGCTGACCACGCCCGGATCCACACCGAAAGAAAGGATTCCGTCAATGGCTTTTTCCCGTGCGGCCTCCAACACCGCCTCCCGGTCCACGATGCTCACATTTACGTAGTCATCGCTGTACTGATGGGCGATGTTGTCCGGCAGGTAATCCGCCGTGATGACATGGTAGCCCTGCGCACGGGCCGCCCCGATCACCGGCAGAAGATACCGGATGCCCCCGAGCAGCATGAGTTTCTTGCGCATCATCTATCCAGAACTGAATCAATCACCCGCTGCACATCCGCCTCGGTGAGCGCATGGTGCATCGGCAGGCAGATGACTTCGTCGGCCATCCGGGTGGCGACCGGAAGGTTCTTCGGGTCGGAACTGTCCAGGCTCCGATAAGTCGAGAAGGTGCTGATGAGCGGATAGAAGTAGCGTCTGCTCCAGACGTTTTGTTCCCGCATCTTGAAATAAAGTTCATCCCGGGTCATCCCGTATTTCCGGGCATCCACGAAAATCGGGAAATAGCTGTAGTTGTGCCGCACGCCCGGCATGTCTTCCCAGCAGGAGATGCCCTCGATTCCCCGGAGGGCTTCCCGGTAGCGGACCGCGACCCGTCGACGCGCCTCGATGGCCGCGTCAACCTGCTCCAGATTCAGCAGCCCGTAGGCTGCCCGCACCTCGTCCATCTTGCTGTTGATGCCGGGGGCTACCACTTCCGTCTCCCCCGCGAATCCGAAATTCTTGAGGTAGTCGATGCGTTTTTTCGTCCGTTCGTCGGCCATGACCATCGCCCCGCCTTCCACCGTATTGAACACTTTGGTGGCATGGAAACTCAATGTCGAGAGGTCCCCGGCATTCAGGATGCTTTCGCCGTTCACTTCCACCCCGAAGGCATGGGCGGCATCGTAGATGACCTTCAGGCCATACTTGTCTGCAATCTCCTGAATTGCCTGCGTATCGCAGGGCTTTCCGTACACGTGCACCGGCATGATTGCCGTGGTCCGCGGCGTAATCGCCGCCTCGATCCGCGCCGGGTCCAGGCAGCCCGTGGCCGGATCGATGTCCACGAAAACCGGCTTGATCCCGTTCCACCACAGCGCATGCGTCGTCGCCACGAAACTGTAGGGTGTCGTAATCACTTCCCCCGTGATGCGCAGCGCCTGGAGGGCCGTGATGAGCGGCAGCGTCCCGTTCGTGAAGAGGCTCACATACGGCACTTTCAGATAGTCGGCCAGGGCCTTTTCGAGCCGCTGGTGGAAAGCGCCGTTGTTCGTGATCCACTTGCTGCCCCAGATTTGCTTCAACAATTCATGGAACGCATCCAGGTCCGGCAGCAGCGGAGAAGTGACCGTGATGATGTTATTTTTTTCCATGTCCCGGAAAATTATCTTTCACCAGTTGCATCAAATATGACAGTTCGGGCGACCGCATGAGTTTCGCGAGCCCGACATAGAGCAAGGCCCCCACGGGCACACCGACGAAGAGTTGCCCCCAGAGGCTTGGAATCGGCCGAATGACAAACCAGACCGTCAGGCCCATCGCAACGGAATACGCGAACGATGGAGCGATGTCCCGCATCTGCTTCAAAAAGCCGACCTGAATGAGTTTGCCCGTGTAGTGGGTGTTGATTACCAGACAGATGATGGATGAGACGATTCTTCCCGCACACATATAAACCAATCCCAGGGGAATCGTCACGACCAAGATGGCGACGCCGAGGACCTTCTTGATGATTTCCAGCTTCAAGAATAAATCCGACCGTCCCTTCACCTGCAGCAGGTTCAGATTCAAAGCATGAATCGGATACCACATCAAAGCAAAGCACAAGATCTGAAGATAGATTACGCTCTGGCTCCATTTGTCAGTCAGCAGGCACACGATGAACGGCTGCGCAACCGCACACAAGCCCATCAACACCGGGAATACGACAAACGCCGAAAGGCTGATCAACCGGCGGTACACGCTCTGGAGCGCCACATCGTCGTCCTGCAGCCGGGCGAGCACCGGAAAAGCGACACTTCCCACGATGGAAGTCGTCGCGGTGGCCGGCTGACGGGAATAGGTCTCCGCCTTCGTGTAATAACCAAGATCGGTCGCGGAAAATTTCTTTCCGATGACCAACGGATAGATGTAGCCGTACACGGTGTCCAACAATCCGGACAACAGCAATTTGGAACCGAAGTCGAAAAACTCCTTCCAGGATTTCCAGGAGAAGCGAAATCCGGGGAACCAGTGCTGGAAGTGCCAGTACAGCACGCCCTGGGTGATCAACGTCGCGACAGCGGGATACAGGAGCGTCCAGACCCCGAAGCCTGTCAACGCAAGCACGATTGAGACAATTCCCGTGACGATGCCGGAGATGACGCTGATGATGCTGCGTGTCTTGAAATCCAGATTGATCGTCAGACGGGTGGACTGCACGGCCAGAAAGGAACTCAGGAAAAGAATCAGCGCATTGAACCGCACGATTTTCTGGAGCACTGGCTGGGAATAAAAGCGGGCGACGGGCGTCGCAACAAAGAACAGGATGACGGCAAAGACGGCCGAGATCAGGATATTCGTCACGAACACCGTCGAATAGTCGACCTCCGTCCGGTCGTTCTTCCGGATCAACGCATTGGTGAATCCGGAATCCGCGAATACGGCGGCAATTGCCGAAAACACCCCCACAATGGCGATCAGGCCGAAATCGGACGGTGACAGCAGGCGGGCAAGAATGATGCCCACGACAAAAGTCACTCCATAGTTTATCAGGCTCTCTCCCGAGCGCCAGACCATGCCATGAAACGTCTTCCGTATTAAATTGTCAGCCACCGTCAGCGTGAATAATCATACAGCTTCGCCGTTGCGTGTGACAGGAGCGACACGCAAAGGTCTGTTTTCCAAATAGGTAAGTTCTCAAATTGTACAAAGGTACGAAAAAAAACGTTTAGGTTCAGCTCACAAATCCACCACTTCGTCCGCAATTTTCGCGGCTGCGGGCTGGTGGGAGATGAAGACGACGGTCTTCCGGCCCTTGTACCGGGCGGCTATGTTGCCCAGCAGCAACTCCTCCGTCTCCGCGTCCAGGGCGGACGTCGCTTCATCGAGAATCATCACCCCGCCTTCCTGCAAAAGTGCCCGCGCGACGGCGATCCGCTGGGACTGTCCCTCGCTGAGACCGGTCCCGCTCTCCCCGCAGAGGGTGTCCAGCCCGTCGGGCAGATCCCGCACGAAACCGGCCGCGGCCATATTCAGCGCCTCCCACAATTCGGCATCGCCGGCATCCTGCCGCGCCAGCCGCAGATTCTCCCGGATGGTCCCGCTCAGGAGGCTGTTCCCCTGTGGCACATACATGAAATTGCAGCGGGTGTTCACGTCTGCCGCATGGCTCCGCGTACCTGAATAGAGCTGCACACGGCCCTGCGCCGGGGTCAGCAGGCCCAGCATCAGACGGGTGAGGGTGCTCTTTCCCGCCCCGGTCGGACCGGCCAGCACCGTGAAAGTCCCGGGAAGGAAGTCGTGGGAAAAGCGCTCCAGAACCGGCTTGCCTTCGTAGGCGAAGGTCACGTCCTCCATGCGGATGCCGGGCGCCCCTTCCAGGTGGACATCCCCCGTGAAGCGTTCCACCTTGAGGTCTTCCAGTTCCAACAGCCGCTCCACGGAAGTGAGGGCCTTGATGAAGGCGGGCACCTGGCGGCCCAGGTCTGCGATCGGGCGCTGCACCTGCCCCACGAGCTGCAGGAAGGCCGTCATCATGCCGAAGGTCACCGTCCCGGCCTTGATGCCGAAGATGCCCCAGAGGAAGGCGGCCGCATAGCCCGCCATGAAGCCGGCGCCCATGAAGCCGCGGGCCACGGCGTTGTAGTTCAACCGTTTGACCGTGTTCTTCCGGAGCAGATCCTGCAGGCTGGAAAGACGTGAGACCACGTTCCCCACGCCGAAGAGCGTCAGCACCAGCACCCGGTTCTGCAGATTCTCCTGCAGCAGCTGCTGCACCTCGCTGTCCTGCGAGCGGATGAC
>CABTXO010000190.1 GCA_902488725.1 uncultured Bacteroidales bacterium | reverse complement strand
TACTTTCAGCACTTGTCAAATCAAGCTCATCCAGCTCAATTTCAATATTTATATGCTTATCGACATCAAGTTTGGACAAAAGTGCTACCGTCTCGACGTGCTGGGTGTGTGGGAACATGTCGACGGGCTGGACGGCGGTGATGTCGTACTGCTGGCAGAGGATGGCCAGGTCGCGGGCCTGGGAGGCCGGGTTGCAGCTGACGTAGACGATGCGGGTGGGGGAGGCGTCCAGGATGACCTGTGCGACATCGGGGTGGATGCCCGCGCGGGGCGGGTCCAGGATGATGACGTCGGGCCGGCCGTGGGCCGCGATGAAGTCCGCGTTCAGGACGTCCTTCATGTCGCCGGCGAAGAACGAGCAGTTGGTGATCCCGTTCGCGGCGGCGTTCGCCTTCGCATCCTCGATCGCCTCGGGGACATATTCAATGCCGATCACCTTGGCGGCCTGCCTGGAGACGAACTGGGCGATGGTGCCCGTGCCGGTATAGAGGTCGTAGACCAGTTCGCTGCCGGTCAGGCCGGCGAAGGAACGGGCGACAGAATAGAGCCGGACTGCCTGTTCCGAATTGGTCTGGTAGAAGGACTTCGGGCCGATGCGGAAGGTGAGGTCTTCCATCCGCTCCCGGATGAAGGGATCGCCTTTGTAAAGCAGGCATTCCTGGTCGCCAATGGAGTCGTTCAACTTGTTGTTGATGATGTAGTAGAGCGATGTTATCTCCGGGAACGCTTCAGATACTGCGTCCAGCAGGGCTTCCCGGTCCTGCCGGTTCTCGTAGAAGAAGCAAAGAATGACCATCAGGTCGCCGGTCGTGGAGGTCCGGATGAACATGTTCCGGATGTAGCCCACGTTGTTCCGGATGTCGAAGAACTCCAGGCCGTGGACAACCGCATATTGCTTGATGAAGAGCCGGATGGCGTTGGAAGGGTCCTGCTGCAGCCAGCAGTGACGGATGTCCAGGACCTTGTCGAAGAATTTGCCCACATGGAAGCCGAGCCCCATGCGGTCCGCCTCCGGGATGCTTTCCGGATCTTCTCCCTGCAGCAGCCAGCGCTTCGACGAGAAGGTGAATTCCAGCTTGTTCCGGTAATATTGCGTGCGCTCCGATGGGAGCGTCGGGCGGATTTCCGGCACCGTCAGATGCCCCAGGCGGACCAGCTGGTCATCGACCTGCCGGCGTTTCGCCTCCAGCTGCAGGGGATAGGGGAGCGGCTGCCATTTGCAGCCCCCGCATATTCCGAAGTGGGAGCAGAAGGGCTCCAGGCGGTCTTTCGAGGGGGTGATCATCCGCTGGACGAAGCCCTCGTAGTAATGTTTGCTCTTCTTCGTTACGCGGATGTCCACCACGTCGCCGGGGACCGCAAAAGGCACGAACACGACCATGCCCTGCCAGCGGGCTAGGGCCTTTCCTTCGGCTGCTACCGATTCGATCGTCACGTTTTCCAGCAGGAGGTCGACGCGTTTTCGGGACATATTGCTCAGGATTTGGAATCAAACACGCCCATGACGGACTGCGAAACATTGATCATGAAGTCGCCCATCGCCTCCAGTTCCGACAGCATGTCCAGGAAGTAATTGAGGGACAGGTAGTTTTCAGAATGCTTCTCGATCTGTTGTATGGCTTCATCCCGGAGCAGGTTCCGGGCGTCGTTGATCGCATCTTCGGCCTTGCCGGCATTCTCGATGTCTTTCAAGTTGCCGTCAGCCGCGAGCCGTAGATTGGTCAGCATGACCGAGAAGGCCTCGTCGACCAGATCGACCAGACCGTTCAGTTTCCCGGTCAGTTCGGCATCGAAGGACAGCTCGTGCACGCGCAGGCGGTTCAGCAGGCGGCTGATGTTCTCGCAGCTGTCGCCCAGGCTCTCCAGTTCGCCGATGATGCGGTAGATCATCTTGACCTCCCGCGCTTCTTCTTCGCTCAGGGAATGTGTCGTAAGCTTATTCAGGAACTGGGCGATGTCATATTCAAAACGGTCCGTGATTTCTTCGCACTTGACCAGCTGCTCGCGGTACTCCTCGAACCGGTCCGGATCGGCCTCGTTCAACGCCTGGCGGACATATTTGAAGCCGTCCCATGCGACTGCCGCAAAATGGACGGTCTCCTTGTAGGCCTGCTCGATCGAGATCGAGGGCGTCTCGATCATGGCGGAACGGATGTACTTCAGATGCACGTTTTCCGGCTGTGCCTCGGACTCCTTCACGGCGTGGACGAGCAGCCGGGCGATCGGTTTCCGGAAACCGATCAGCAGGCACATTGACAAAAAGTTGAACAACGTGTGCGCCAATGAGATGGATAGGATGTCCGAAAGAGAAGCGTCAAGTCCTAAAAGGCCGATGAGCCCGGTGTTGATCGCCACGAAATGTTGGAAGAACAGGAGGACGATCGCGGCACCGAGCACATTGAAGATGCTGTGGAAGAGGGCTGCGCGACGGGCGGGAACGGAAGCCGAACGGGCTACGATGTTCGGATAGATGGTCGTCCCGATGTTTTCGCCCAGCACCATGGCGGCGCCCAGCGCAACGGGAATCCAGCCGAGTGATACCAGGATCATGGTCAGGATGACTGCCACGCTTGAGGACTGCAGCAGGAATGACAGCAGGATGCCCAGCAGAAGGAATATGCCCACGGAGCCGGTGCCGTGCCCGGTCAGTCCGACCATCGCCGTCTCGATTCCGGTGAGGGATTCCAAGGCGCCGAGAGAGGATTTCATGTAGATGAGCCCGATGAAGACCATCGCGAGACCCATCACGGCCTGCCCGAGGCTCCTGAACCAGGTTCTGTGCGTAAGACTGATCACGAAGCCGATGCCCAGCAGGGTGAAGCCCAGCGCAATCAGGTTGGTATGGAAGCCTAAAAGTCCTAATATCCAAGGAGTTATTGTCGTTCCGATGTTCGTTCCCATGATCACGGTGATGCCCTGAACCAAGGACAGGACAGCCGCATTGACCAAACTGACCACCATGATGGTGGTGGCGCTGGAGGATTGGACCACGGCCGTGATCCCGACGCCGGACAGTACTTGCCGGACCGGGCTTCCGGATGTCATTCCGCGTTCGAATCGGCGCAGTTTGTCGCCGGCGGATTTCTGAATGCCGGTGCTCAGCAGTTCCATGCCGTAGATCGCCAGTGCAATCGCACCCAGCAGTGTCAGTATCTGCATTATCATAGGGAAGCGTTTACCAGATCCTTAACTTAACATAATATAAATTGTGTAACAAATCATATTACCGCCGGCAACGGTCAGCAAGCGACGTCATGTCGCACTTTTCCGGGCTGTAGCCCTGCTTGAAGACCAATCCGTCACAGAGCAATTCCAATCCTGCGGATCTAGCCATTTCATCCAGGCATCTGGCGCTGCCGCCGGCCCAGGTGTACGATCCGAACGATGCGAACTTGCGATGCTTGATCTGCCGGTCGCAGACGCCGTCCATGAATTGACGCACCGGTGGGAAGATGCCGGTGTTGTAGGTCGGCGATCCCACGATGAGCGTGTCGAAGCGGAACACGTCTCGCAGCGCGTAGGAATAGCTTTCCGCTGTCAGGTTGTGCAGCGCATACAGAATTCCGCGTTCCTGCAGCCGCTTCGCCAGCTCCAGCGCCGCGGCCTCCGTGTTGCCGTACATCGAGCCGTATGCGATGCAGACCCCGTGCTCCAGCGGCTCGTAGCGACTCATCTTGTCGTACAGTGCGATCACCTCCGCCAACTGGTTTTCCCAGACCGGGCCGTGCGTGGAGCAGATTCTGTGAATATCCAGCCCGCCGAGCTTCTTCAGCGCGTTCTGCACCGGCGTGCCGTATTTTCCGACGATGTTTGCGTAATACCGCATCATATCGTCTTTATATTCCTTAAAAACAGCTGATTCTGAATCTGTTATATTCCCATTCAGTGCCCCGAAGCAGCCGAAGGCGTCCCCGCTGAAGAGCGTCCGCTCTTCCGGACACCAGGTGACCATCGTCTCGGGCCAGTGGACCATCGGCACCATGAAGTACTGAAGCGTAGTCTTCCCCAGGGGCAGACACTCCCCCTCCCGGATCACCTGGATGCCGTCCGCAATGCCTTGAAAGCCTTCGATCATCGGGACGGCCTTCGCATTCGTCACGATCGTAACGTCGGGATATTCCCGGCGGATCAGCGACTGGAGGGCGGAATGGTCCGGCTCCATGTGGTTGACGACCAGGTAGTCCACGGATCTGTCGCCGATTTCGGCCCGGATGTTACGCAGGAATTCTTCCGCAAATGCGGCATCTGCCGTATCGATGAGCGCGATCTTTTCGTCCACCACCAGATAGGAATTGTAGCTCACCCCCTTGGGCAG
>CABTXO010000189.1 GCA_902488725.1 uncultured Bacteroidales bacterium | reverse complement strand
CCGAGCACAAGGAACGCTACTACGAATTCATGGAATTCCTCGCCTCGAACGGCTATGTGGCCGTGGCCGGCGACCTCCGCGGACACGGCGAATCCGTCAAGGACGAGGAGGACCTCGGCTACCTCTACGCCGGCGGCTGGCGTGCCATGGTCGAAGACGTCAAAGTCGTCCAGGACTGGGCCGGGAAGGAATATCCGGGACTCCCCGTGACCCTCTTCGGCCACAGCATGGGCTCCCTTGTCGTGCGCTCCTACGCCAAACGCTACGACGACCGGATCGACAAGCTGATCGTCTGCGGCAGCCCTTCCGACAACCCTGTGAAGGGCATCGGACTGGCCCTCGCCGGCCTCATCGGAAAGCTCAAAGGCCCCCGGCATCGCTCCAATCTATTGAATCAGATGTCCTTCGGCTCCTTCAACAAGCCCTTCAAGGCCGACGGCCCCTTCGCCTGGCTCAGCAAGAACCACGAGAACGTACTCAGTTACCGGAAAGACCCCCTCTGCGGCTTCTGCTTCACCGTCAACGGCTTCCAGGGCCTGCTTCGGCTGATGCGGGACTGCTATGACCCGAAGGACTGGCTGATGTCGAAACCGGAGCTGCCGATCCGCTTCATCTCCGGCGGCAACGACCCCTGCCGCCTCAGCGACAAGGCCTTCCGCAAGGCGGTCGCCTTCCTGCAGAACTGCGGCTACCAGCGCATAGAAAGCAAGCTCTACCCGACCCTCCGCCACGAAATTCTCCACGAGGAGACCCCCGAAGTCTTCACCGACATCCTCAAATTCATTGCGTAGGAATATGGAACGAAAAGCATTGTTTCCCGGATCCTTCGATCCCTTCACCCAGGGCCACCTGAACATCCTGACCCGCGCCTTGACCATGTTCGACACGGTCTATGTGGCCGTGGGCGTGAACCAGGACAAGCGCGGCTTCTTCACGATGGACCAGCGCCTGGACATCATCCGCCAGGCTACCCGCAGGATGGCGGGCGTGGAGATCGTCCAGTACGACGGCCTGACCGTCGAGATCTGTCAGGAGCTCGGCATCCGCCACATCGTGCGCGGGGTGCGGAACATGACCGATTTCGACAACGAGCAGTCGATCGCGGACGCCAACCGCCACCTCGACCCCAACCTCGAAACCATCATCATCCCGACGGCCCAGGAATATGCCCACATCTCTTCTTCGGCGGTGCGGGACGTGGTGCGCCACCACGGGGACACTTCCCAGTTCATTCCCGCAGGGGTGGTGCTCCCGGAGGTGCTGCGATGAAACGGCTGGCGGGAATATTCCTGACGGCCTGTCTGCTGGCGGCGACGGCAGCCTTCGCGCAGGTGCAGCAGGGGAGCGTCGTTATCGCCCCGCAGCACGGCAGCGCCCCTGCTCCCCGGCCCGCCTCTCAGCCGGACAGCGCCGTCCTGCGCAGGCTGGATGCCCGGCTGGCGGAATATTTCAAGACCCTGACCGCCGAGCCGGTCGTCGTCAAGAACCGCGAATGCGACTTCCTGGTCGAGAACACCCCGGCCGGGCCGCTGCGCGACCATGTGGCCTGGCAGATCTATGACTTTTATGTGCAGTCGCCCCTGATGGGGGATGAGGGCGTTGCGGTCCATGTGGCCGATGCCTGGATCCTGACCGGGAAGGTCGGCGGGCGGAGCGAGATCGACCGGATGAACGCCCGCATATTCGCAGATTTCAACCGGCAGTCGCTGCTGGGCATGCCCGCGCCCGGGCTGGTGCTGGCGGTGCCGTCCGTCCCGGCTGACGTGAACGGTCCCGTCGGCATCCATACAGAAGCTGGTGGGAACCCCCCGGCAGGCTCCCGCGCCGATGCCGGCAACAAACGCTCCGTCGGCTCCCGCGCAGATCCCGGGACCGGCAGGATGCCCCCGATCCGCGACCCCGGGGGCCTGGCGGATTCCCTGCGCATCGGAGGCCCCTCCGACCGCTACCGGGTGCTGTTCTTCTACGACACCGGCTGCGCCAAATGCAAGTTCGAAGTCGTCCGGCTGATGGATCTTCTCAACACCCGGGACTACCCGATCGACCTGTATGCCGTCTACACCGGTGGCGATGCAGCGGCCTGGGCGGCCTGGCGGTCGGGCCACATGCCGCTCACCGCCGCCGAGCCCCGGCTCTTCCACGGCTGGGACCCCGAATGCAAGTCGGACTTCCAGCGCAAGTACGGCGTCCTCCAGACCCCCCGCATATTCCTGCTCGACAAGGCCGGCGTCATCGTCGGCCGCGGGCTGGACACCCCTGCCCTGCAGCAGCTGCTCGAACGTGCGCTCGTGCCCGAGTTCTATGACTATGCCGGTCCCGGCATCTCGAAGCTTTTCGACACGCTTTTCGCGGGCGCCCGGGACACCCTGACCGTCGCCGGCGTGCTTTCTACGGCCGCCCTCGTGGAGCGGCGGACTCTCGGCCGCGGCGACACGCTCGGCTTCAAGCACTTGGCGGGCGGCCTGCTGTACTGGCTCTCCGGCCGCCGCGAAGAAGCCTTCCGCAATGCCACAGGGCCTTATATTCAGGAATATGTCCTTTCGCGTCCGGGGATCTGGAACACTTCGGACGACAGCCTGCGGGTCGTGGGAATGGCGGAGATGATGCGGGACCTGGTGTCGCGGACTCCGGTGGGATCGCGCCTGCCCAAGCTGCCGCTGCCCGGTTGGAACAAGCTCCGGCGCCGCGGCGGCTATGTCCTCTTCTACACCGAAGGCTGCAACCTCTGCCAGGCCGAACTCGCCGCCGCCGACTCGCTCCAGCATATTCCCGGAACCGCCGGATCCTTCCGCTTTCCCGGCGCGGCCCCTTCCGCGGTTTCCTCCCGCAAGATCCTTTTCAGCACCCGCGCCCGGGGCGTCCCGCGTCCTCCCTACATCGTCCGGGTGAATATGGACCGGCTCCTCTCCGACCGGCCGGACCTAGCCGACCGTCTCTTCTCCACCTTCGACCTCACCGTCCTTCCGAACGTCCTGCAAGTCGACCGGCAGGGGAGAGTCCGCCGAAAATATATGTCGTTTGCCAAATTTTGATTATTTTTGCACAGGTTTTGAAGCGATTCAACGCCGTACGGTTAGTAGAAAATTTCAATCCTTATTGCATTATGGTATCATACAAAGAACTAGGCCTCGTCAACACCCGTGAGATGTTTGCCAAGGCCGTTGCGGGCGGTTATGCCATTCCTGCCTTCAACTTCAACAACATGGAGCAGCTCCAGGCGATCATCCAGGCTGCCGCCGAACTCAAATCCCCCGTCATCCTGCAGGTGTCCAAAGGCGCACGCAACTACGCGAACCAGACCCTTCTGCGCTACATGGCCCAGGGTGCCGTTGAATATGCCAAAGAGCTGGGTTGGGAGCACCCGCAGATCGTGCTGCACCTGGACCACGGCGACACCTTCGAGCTCTGCAAGAGCTGCGTGGACTTCGGCTTCTCGTCCGTCATGATCGACGCGAGCTCCAAGCCCTACGAGGAGAACATCGCGCTGACCAGGCAGGTCGTGGACTATGCGCACAAGTACGACGTGACCGTCGAGGCTGAACTCGGCGTGCTGGCCGGTGTCGAGGACGAGGTTTCCGCCGAGGAATCCCACTACACCCGCCCGGAAGAGGTTATCGACTTTTCCACCCGGACCGGTTGCGACTCTCTCGCGATCTCCATCGGCACCTCCCACGGTGCCTACAAGTTCAAGCCCGAGCAGTGCACCCGCGACCCGAAGACGGGCCGCCTGGTACCGCCTCCGCTCGCGTTCGACGTGCTGCGCGAGGTCGAAAAGAAGCTTCCCGGCTTCCCGATCGTCCTCCACGGATCCTCTTCCGTACCGCAGGAATATGTCGACATGATCGACCGGTACGGTGGCAAGCTGCCGGATGCGGTCGGCATCCCCGAGGAGCAGCTTCGCAAGGCCGCCAAGAGCGCGGTCTGCAAGATCAACATCGATTCCGATTCCCGTCTGGCCATGACGGCGGCGGTCCGCAAGGTGCTGGCCGAGAAGCCCGGCGAGTTCGATCCCCGGAAGTACCTCGGACCGGCTCGCGACGAGATGAAGAAGCTGTACATGCACAAGATCATCGACGTCCTCGGCTCCGACGGCAAGGCCGAATAAGCCAGACGCTGGCTCCGGGTTTGCACCCCTTTCGGTCCATTCCCCGGAATCCCGATTCTGAATCCCCGCAGGCTCCCCGCCCGCGGGGATTTTCCTTGTTCCCTTATCCTGGTCCCTGGTCCGGCTTGACCTGTTCCTGCTGCCTGTGCCCATACTTTGAGTGCGGGCCGGGTGCGCAGGGCCTGACCTGCTTCCATTCTCGCATCCTGCGTCCCT
>CABTXO010000188.1 GCA_902488725.1 uncultured Bacteroidales bacterium | reverse complement strand
TGGGATGCCGCACGGATCACGGCCGGGTCCGAAATTTCCTTGCCCAGGTTGCCGGCAATCGCTCCCACGACATCCGGACTCCCGGCCAGATTGACGCCCAAACCGCCGAATAATTGTTCCCCGTACTCCATCGGAACGGAATGTGGGCGCAGAAGATGACCAGTTTGTCGGACTTGTTTTCCACGAGCGCAAGGTCCTGTTTCAGCCAGTTCATCTGAGCGGTCGTAAAGCCTCCGTTGTACTTCCAGGTGGAGCCGGTCGAAGCGCTGACGATCACATCGTCCATCACGACCACATGCGCCTTGCCGACATTGAAGGAATAGTCCGTCGGGCCGAAGGCGTTCACGAAATTCTTGGTTGCATTGAAATCGTTCTGCTCGGCGGCGTCATGGTCGTGATTCCCGATGCAGTTGAAGAACGGGAGGAACCTGTCGCTCCCGATCTGCACACGGCTCATGGAATTGGCCATGGCAGGCCACTGCACCGTGTTGTCGAAGGTGATGTCTCCGAGGGTCACGGCATAGGTTTCCCCGTAGTTCCCGGAGGAGAGCAGCTGCTGCATGTCCGGGATGGTCTCCGATTTCCAGCGCTGTACATCGCTGTCCTTCTTGCACTGCGGATCTCCGATCATCAGTAACGTGAATTTATCATCACGGTTGCTCCGGGGTGTCAGGACGAAGTCGTTGCGGTTGACGGTGTTCCGGTCGATCCGCTTTGTCGAAAAGAAGACCGGCTTGCTCGGTGCCCCGGAAGAAGTGAAGACTTCGTATCCGGCCGGCAGGGAGTAGTACACGTTGCGGCAATAGGTGGCCGCCTTCATCTGGTACACCCCGTTCGCATCGGTCTTGACGAATTTGTAGCCGTCCGTCACCGGGACGTCCGGGATTCCCTTCCCGCTCTTGGCGTCCTTGATCAGTCCGACCAGGTTATTTCCTTCCCGGATCGCAGTGCCGTTGACGGTGGATTCCGTGTTCTCCCCTGGGGTCGGAACCGGAACCGGAGCCGGGTCCGGTTCCTTTTTGCCGCAGACGGTCATTGCCAAAAAGACCACCCCGGCGGCGAGAAAAGTTGAAATTTTTTTGAGGGTCATGCGAAAAGAATCAGTTCCATCCATAGTTCTGGCCCAGCTTCGGATTCTCCGCGAGCGCCGTCGCGGGAATCGGATCCAGATACATCTTGTCGTCCCATTGGAGGGCATAGTGGTAAATCAGATAGCCGGAAGTTTTGTCGGACAGCGACCAGGTGTTGTCCGCCCCGGAATTGGCGATCTTGTAGTTCGTCGGGGAGCCGGACCCGCTTCCCACCGTGTAGGGGAGACCGTTGATGGTGAATCCCTTAGAAGCTTCCGTGGCGGTCAGATAAATTCCTCTCCAGCCTTGATTCCTGTAGCGCGTGGCGATTTTCCGGCCGAGTTTCCAACGGAACAGGTCGTCGTGGCGCAGACCGTTCTCCATCACGAGCTCCACGGCGCGCTCACGCCGGATCTCCAGCATGACGTTGTCCAGCACGGGTGTTTCCTGACCGGATCCATCGCCGTTGTAATATTCCGTGAGGAATGCGTCCTCAACATAGTCGGCGCTGCCGGGATAAATGCTCTTGACGCCGGCGCGCCTGCGCAGGGCTCCGATGGTCTTTTCCCAGAGGTCTTCCGTCATCTCGCCGACTTCCGCCTTCGCTTCGGCGTAGTTTAGGAGCACCTCCCCGAGCCGGAGGATCGGAACGGAATTGTTGGACAGAGACCGTGAATAGTTCTCTTCCTTCTCGATGCACCATTTGTTGAACTGGTAGCCGGTCCAGCTCATGGCAAAATTGGTCTTGAAAGGAAGGGTCGCGCCGGAAAGGTCCTGGTACTCGTAGCCGGGTCCCACGATGGACTGCGGCAGACGCCAGTCACGGTTGTTGAACTCTTCGTTCACGGAGCGTTTGTCGCTCGTGATCGGCGTTCCGTCCAGCGTGAGGTACATGTCCACCAGATCCTTGGTCGGGCTGTACTGCTGGCCCATGGATGTGGATCGGTAATACCAGGTCACGTCGTGGAGCACGTTCACCTCCCCGCCATTGGCTTCGCGGGACCAGATGACTTCATCGGTCGGGATGACCATGCTCTTGAACAGCTCGCTGTAGTCGGATGCAGGTTTCCCGGTGTTGTGCAGGGAGAACAAACCGCTTTCCATGAGTTTTTCGCTGGCGTCGATGCACTGGCGGAAGAGTTCCTCGGACGATTCGTACCGGTTGTTCCAGGCCGCGTTCGTGGAAGGATTCGTCGCATGGTACTTCCGGTAGGAAGCCTCGAAAAGGCAGATTCGGGATTTGTAGGCCAGCACGACCCACTTGTTGACGTTCGTGCGCCCCTTGGTCACGACCTCCTTGTCGCCTAGAACATTCTCGGCGGCATAGTTGATGTCCTCGAGAATCTTGTGGAACAGGTATTCGCGGTCGTCCCGCGGTCCGTACAGCAGCGTGGTGTCTTCCTTCTGCAGAACATGGTCGATCCAGGGGACGTTTCCGAAGGCTTGCAGCTTGATGAAATGGGCGTATCCCCTCCAGAACCGTGCGATGCCCTCGTAGTGTTTGTATTTGGCTTCGGGCAGGAATTCCTTCGCCCGCGTCATGTTTTCGAGCATGAAATTGGTTCCGCGGATGAAGGAGAAGTTGCCGTAGCTCCAGCCCGTCTGCTTCTGCGCATTCCAGACGAACGGATGATAGAAATCTGATCCGGTCTTCGTGGCGCAGAGATCGGTGTAGGCATCGTCGGAGATCGAAACGGTCGTGAAGCCGGGCAGATAGTCCTGGATGAAGCCGTTGCAATACATCTGAAGATCCTTTTCGGTCTTGAAATAGGATGGCGCGGCGATGGAGTTCGTCGGGTTCCGTTCCAAAAAACCGGAACAGGACGCAAGCGAAGCCAGCAGGCCGGCTGCAAGAATAACTGAAGTGTATGTCTTTTTCATATTCATTCCTCCCTGATTTAGAAAGTGAGACTGACGCCGAAGGTGACAGTTTTCAGCATCGGGTAGCTGTAGCCTTCTCCAACACCGCCCAGCCCGGGATTGGTGCCGCCGTCGAAGTCGGAGTCGCCGCTGGAGATCACTTCCGGATCGAACATCCGCGGTGCTTGAACAGTGGCGAGAAGGTCAGCAGGTTGGAACCCGTCACGTAGACCCTTGCCTTGTCGATGCGGATCTTCTTGGTGAGGGTGCTCGGGAACGTGTAGGAAAGCGTGACGTTCTTGAGGCGCAGGTAGGCGGCCTGCTGAAGGTAGTAGTCGTTCTCGTAGGTGAGCGGACCTTGGTTCCGGTTGGCGGCGTAAGCGACCCTGCGCGTCCAGTAGGGTTTGTCGGCCGCATTCGTAACAGTCCAGTTCGGGGTGCTGTAGTCCAGCTCGACGGTGTTGCCTTCCATGGTTTTCAGCAGGAAGCCGTACGGGCGGTTGTACATGCCCCAGAAGAACCCGGATTCGGTCAGCGGGTACCAGTCGCGTTTTCCGATGCCCTGCAGGAACACGGAGAGTCCGATACCGTTCCAGTTCGCATCCAGGTTGAGGCCGTACTGGTAGTGGGGCAGGCTGTTGCCGATTCGTTCCAGGTCTCCGTGCTTGTCCAGCGTGACGCTGCCGGCATCGATGGTTCCGTCCGCATTTATGTCCAGGAACTTGAGGTCGCCCGCATAGGCCCTGAAATTGCTGCCGTTCTTGTGGAAAGTGTCGGCGGTCCAGTTGTCCGCCTCCGCGTTGGAAAGGAAGTAGCCATCCGTGCGGAAGCCCCAGATCTCACCGAGCTCTTTGCCGGGATAGAAGTCGTAGATGTTCCCGCTGGAGAAGGGGAAGTCCACGATTTTGGAGACGCTGTCCCAGAGGCTGCCCTTGATGCTGTAGTTGAACAGTTTCCCGGCCACCGCGAACTGATCCTTCCAGGCGAGCGTGAGTTCCCATCCCTTGGTCTGCATGCTTCCGTAGTTGCCTTTCGGAGCGGCCGCGCCATAGATAGCTGGAATCGTCGGCCCGTTCGTGATCATGTTGGCGGTGTTCCGGACATAGTAGTCGCCTGAGAAGGACAGACGGCTCTTGAATATGTCGAAGTCCAGACCGATGTCGTAGGTCGTGACGGTCTCCCAGGTCAGGCCGTCCGGAACGACGTTGGCCTGCTTGGTGTAGATGAATTTCTTTCCGTCATACAGGACGGAGCTCTTATTGAGGCCGATCTTCTCCAGAAAATAGTAAGCTGAGATGTTGGAGTTGCCGAGTGCGCCGACATTGGCCCTGAGCTTGAGGTTGTCGAGCCAGCCGTCCGCCCAGTGCATCCAGGGTTCTTCGCTGATCCGCCAGCCGATGGAGG